>JAKACE010000229.1 GCA_021821705.1 Actinomycetes bacterium
TGCCGGCCGGGCCGACCCGGCCGGCAGTGGTCGGTTCAGGCCTTGGGCGCTCTGAAGTAGGCGGTGCTCTGCCTGTTCCACAGCAGCACGATGGCAGCCAGGCCGATGAGCCACTCGACGAGGCTGACGGCCAGCGAAGCGGCTGGCGAGTGCTGAGCCAGGTTGGCGACCAGGCCGAGTGTGGCGATGCCGAAGAAGACGCTGCTCAGGATGCGCGCCCAGCTGCGCCCGCGCCCGTTGGCCCAAGCCATCCACAGCCACAGGCCCACGCCGATCAGGCCGGCCACTATGGCGATCATCACGGCGCCGTTGGCGGCGTTGTTGACCTGTGCCTGTGTGTAGTGGGGGAAGGCCTTGCGGATGGCGGTCTTGTAGGCGCTCGAGTCGGCGGCGCCCAGGACGAGCGTTACGAGGCTCATAGCCGCGCCTGCGTACATGAACTGCATGGCGCGGGTAACGGTCCCGGGTCGCGCCGGGGCCACCGGCCATTGTGCTGCGCCACCCGGGTAGTCGGGGTACTGCGGGAGGGACGGGTCTGGCACCGCAACGGCCTCCTGGGCTCGGGCCGGTCACCCCTTTGACCGGGCAGCCCAACGATAGACGCGCCGGCAGAGCGGGAACGCCCATTGGCCGGGGCGGTGGCAAAGTGGTCGATCGTGTGCAAGACGGGCCGGGGCAGAGACGCCGGCGGCGTACATAGCGGTGCCGTTGAGGGGCCAGGCTCCGGTGCGGGTACCGGCGGCGGCGCGCCGGCACGGAGAGGCTCCATTACCAGCCGGAGGGCTGTACTTCGCGCCGGTGCCCTGGGCCTGCTCGGCGCCGCAGCCGCCGCCTGCGGGGTTGACCGGGGCAGCGGTCGCCGTCACGGGCCCTCGACCACCACAAGTGGGCTGCCCGGTACGCCGCCGTCAACGGGTCGTCCGGCGGCGACCACCACTACCACCACCACGGCGACCACTGTTGGGGGAGGGCCGCCGACCGGGGCGGACTGGCAGGTCCTGAGGGGGGCCCTGGGGGGACGGCTGTCCCTGCCCGGCGACCCCTCCTACCCGCTCGACAGGGAGCTCTACGACCCCCGTTGGGACTCGGGCCGCCCTGCCGGCATCGCATACTGTGCCAGTGGCGATGACGTAGCCCGGGCGGTCGGGTTCGCCCGCGACCACTCGCTGGCCGTGGCGGCCAGATCAGGGGGGCACAGCTACGCCGGCTACTCGACCACATCCGGTCTCATCGTCGACGTCAGCCTGATGTCGTCCGTGTCCGTCACCGGGGCCACTGCCAACATCGGGGCGGGCGCTCAGCTTGTGGACGTCTATTCGGGCGTCGCCGCCTCGGGGTTGGGAGTGCCCGCTGGGTCGTGCCCGACCGTTGGCATAGCGGGCCTGGCCCTCGGCGGGGGGATGGGCGTGATGGACAGGCTTCATGGCCTGACGTGCGATGTGGTGACTTCGTTGCAGCTCGTCACCGCTGACGGGCGGGTGGTGCAGGCCGACGAGTCGACCAACCCGGACCTGTTCTGGGCCTGCCGTGGAGGGGGTGGCGGCAACTTCGGCATCGCAACGGCCTTCGAGCTGGCGACGTTCCCGGCGCCCGACCTGGTCCTGTTCGGGGCCGCCTGGCCATGGGCGGCAGCCTCACAGCTACTTCCGGCCTGGCTCGAGTGGTGCCAGGACGCGCCCGACGAGTTGTGGTCGAACTGCATCCTGTCCACCGGTGGCGGCAAGGCGATGACGGCGAGCGTCGGCGGCGCCTGGGCCGGCTCGGAGGCGGGCGCCCGCTCCCTTCTGAACAAGCTGTCGCTGGCAGCGGGCCTGCCCACCGGCCAGGTGGTGGGCTCGAGCCCGTTCGAACAGGCGATGTACACAGAGGCGGGCTGTCGCGGCTTGTCCCGGGCCGCTTGTCACCTGCGGGGCAGGCAGGCCGGGGGAACTCTGGGACGCAGCGTCTCGGTGGCCAAGTCGGACCTGCTGACCGGGCCGCTGGGCGAGAGCGGCACCAGGGCTGTGCTCGCCGGGCTGGAGGAGCGGCTGAGCCAGGGTGCACCCGGGACGGTGGCCTACGACTCCCTGGGCGGAGCGGTCAACCGGGTACCTCCCGGTGCCACCGCCTTCGTCCATCGGGACGCGGTCGCGTCGGTGCAGTACTCGGTCACCTGGCCGGCCCTGCCCGGGCCGGGCGAACTGGCCTCAGCCCAGGTCTGGCTCGACAGGTGGTATGCCAGCCTGCGCCCTTACGTGAGCGGCCAGGCCTACCAGAACTACATCGACCCCCACCTCGCCGGCTGGCAGCAGGCCTACTACGGTGCGAACCTGCCGCGGCTCCAGCGGGTGAAGGCACGCTGGGATCCCGATGACTTCTTTCGTTTCGCCCAGAGCATCCCGCTGCCCTGAGCGTCGACGTCTGAGCGGCGTCGGCAACTCTGGAGGAGCGGGCCGAAAGGGCAGCTGGGCAACGCAGGCCCGGTGCGTGCCGGGTCTGGAGGTGGCACCGGGGCGCGAGCCGGACCGGGGCGCGGGACCTGGGGAGACCTTCCCCTTGGTCGCGCTGAACCGTGGGGCCTCCGGCGACGTTTAGAGAGCATGACTGTTACCAACCACAGGCCGGACATGCCGGCCGGGGCCCGCAGGCGGGTACCGCGACCGCTGCCCTGGGCGGGTGTGTTCGGAGCCGGTGCGGCGGCCGTGCTCCTGGGCGCCGTGCCTGCCTGGGCGGCTCCGGCCCCGACCGGTCCGGCCAGGACGGCTGCGGCTCTGGCGCCGCAGCCGTCTGCTCAGGCCTTCCAGCCCGGTTCGGTGACATTCGTGTCGCTGAGCTCCGGCTGGGCGCTCGGGTCGGTACCGTGCCAGGGCCCGGGCAGGTGCCTGGCTCTCAGGCAGACAACCGACGGGGGCAGGACCTGGTCGGTGGTCACGCTGCCCCAGGGCCTGCTCGAGCAGGTGAACCGCCGCCTGGACGGCTACCCCGAACTGGCTGCCGGCGCCCTGCTGACCGTGCGCTTCGCCGACCTGCGGGACGGGTGGATCTTCGGCGGAGTGTCCCTCAACGGGACCGAGTGGGCCGTGCTCTGGTCGACACACGACGGAGGGCGTACGTGGCACAGAGTCTCCTCGCTGCCCGGCATGACGGCCCAAGCTCCGATCTTCGACCTGGAGGCGGCCCGGGGGACGGTGTACGCCCTGGGCCAGTCCAGCTCCACGACGTACCCCGGTGCCGTGCTGGCAGCGTCGCCGGTGCGGACGGATGCCTGGTACAAGATGGCGACGCCTCAGCTCGGGTTCCCGGCCGGTGGGGCCAACCCGACAGGCGACATCGTCCTGCAGGGTGGGCGCGGCTGGCTCGTCGAGGGCAACGACCGGGGGATAACGGGAAGCGCCCGGTTGCTGCCGGACGGGCAGTGGGCCCCCTGGTCGCCGCCCTGCAGGTCGGTCGGCAACAGCTACGCCGTGCCAGCAGCGGCCACCGGGTCGGTGCTCTACGCCGAATGTCAGATCGGCGGCTTCGCCTCGTCCCTGTCCCCTGCCGCGCCCAAGGGCGCCACGATCGGCTCCTACTGGCTCTACCGGTCGACGGACGGGGGCCTTCACTTCCAGCCGGTAACGCAGCTTGGCGCCGGCTACCCGAATGCCGGGGCACAGCCGCCACCGACCGTCCTGGCCGCGGCGTCAGCACCAGGGTCGATCTTCGGGGACAGGGGCGACAACCTTATGGCCAGCTTCGACGGCGGCCTCCAGTGGCAGGCCGTCTACCACGGGAGCGTGTCCTACGTCGGGTTCACCAGCCCGGCCCAGGGTGTCGCCATCACCCAGGCGTCCCAGTCGCCCTCCAGTCCGTCGTCGCTGGCGATCACCCGGGACGGTGGGCACCACTGGCAAACGGTGAAGTTCTAGGACAGCGCCGGGTCCACCGCCTGAGCGTCCCGGGCCCACGAGGCCATGGGGAGGGCGGGCCACAAGCGGTAGCGCCCTGGGGCCCCTGCGGCCGGGAGCACGGAGGCCATGGGAGCGTTGGCGGCAGAGCCGGGCGCCCGCCGCCGGGGCGCTGAGCGGCGCCGGCCCTGTTACGACTCGAGGCGCAGGGCCTGGATGAAAGCCTCCTGGGGGACCTCGACGCGGCCAATGTTCTTCATGCGCTTCTTGCCCTCCTTCTGCTTCTCCAGGAGCTTGCGCTTGCGGCTGATGTCCCCCCCGTAGCACTTGGCGAGCACGTCCTTGCGCTTGGCCTTGACGGTCTCGCGGGCCACCACCTTGCCTCCCACCGCCGCCTGGATGGGCACGTCGAAGAGCTGGCGGGGTATGAGCTGGCGCAGCTTCTCGGTCATGCGGCGGCCGTACTCCATGACGTCGGAGCGGTGGATGATGGCACTGAACGCGTCGACAGGCAGGCCGTTGAGGAGTATGTCGATCTTGACCAGGTCGCCGGGGGCGAACCCGGCCGGCTCGTAGTCGAGGCTGGCGTAGCCCTTGGTACGGCTCTTGAGCGCGTCGAAGAAGTCCATGACCACTTCGGCGAGGGGGATTTTGTAGACGAGCTCGACCCTTTCGGGCGAGAGGTACTCCATCCGCAGCATCTCGCCCCGTCGCGACTGGCACAGGTCCA
>JAKACE010000230.1 GCA_021821705.1 Actinomycetes bacterium
CGCCGACTGGCCTTCGATAAAGCCCTACTTGAGCGGCAGCCCGTGACAAGCGGCACCAATGGCGGGCAGCGGCGGGCTCCCCGCCGTGCAGACGGCGGGCGCGGCGGCAACGGCGGCCCGGCGAGGCCGTCAGGCAAGAACCGCCGACGTTACCTCGGCTCGGCGGTGGTCATGACCGCATGCCTGGGTGGCATACTCACCAGGCTGTTCTTCGTCCAGGGTGTGGACGCGGCTCGTTACGCCCAGGCAGCGCGCAACGAGTACGTGCACGAAATCTCCTTCCTGGGGGAGCGGGGCGCGATCCTGGACCGCAACGGTGACGAGCTGGCCATGTCGGTGCCCCTTACGACCGTCTACTCCGACGACTACCAGGTCACCGACCCGCACCTCGAGGCCCACTACCTCTCGGGCCCGTTGGGTGTGCCGGCCGCCACCTTGCAGAGCCAACTCAGCGAGGCCAGCGGCTTCGTGTACCTTGCGCACACGATCCCCGACGCACGAGCGGCCAGGGTCGAGGCGATGATGACCAACGGCCTTCTCCCCGGCGTATACACCATGCAGGAGCCAAAGCGCTTCCTGCCCGCAGGTCAGTTGGCACTGCCGTTGATCGGCCAGGTCGGTACCAGCGGCCAGGGTTTGTCCGGGCTCGAGTACAAGTACAACCGCCTCCTGGAGGGAAAGCCGGGGAAGCTGATCGAGGACATGGACCCGGCGGGCGGGCTCATCCCCGGTGGGGTCCACCAGTACCAGGCCCCGGTGCGCGGAGACGACCTGGTCCTGTCGCTCGACAAGCCGTTGCAGTTCGACGCCGAGCAGGCACTGGCGCGTGCCCTGGTGGCGGCCCAGGCCCAGAGCGGGATCGCACTGATAATGGACTCCAAGACCGGCGAGCTGCTCGCTGTCGCCGAGCTCACCACGCCCAGCCCGTCGGACCCGGTCACCATGCGCGAGCCGCCGGCTCTGCCGGTGTGGTTCGTACCCCAGAACACCGCTGGGCCCGGCCAGGGGCCCACCACATCGGCTCCGAGCTCGCAGCAGGTCAAGTCCGTGCAGCCGGTGGAGTCGCCGAGCGCGACCGCTTTCACCAGCGTGTACGAGCCGGGATCGGTCGAAAAGCTGGTGACCCTCTCGGGTGCCCTGCAGTCGGGCTCCATAACCCCTACGGAGATCTTCGCGGTGCCCAACACCTACGACGTGGCGGGAACCATGATCGCCGACGCCTGGACGCACCCGACTCTCTACTGGACCCCCTCCAGCATCCTCGCTCACTCATCGGACATCGGGACGGTGGAGATAGCCCAGAAAATGGGCCTGCCCGTCCTGCTGCATTGGATCCACGCGTTCGGTATCGGTAGCACGACGGATGTCAACTTCCCCGGCGAGTCGGCCGGCCTGGTACCTGGGCCGACCCAATGGTCGGGTACTTCCATCGCCACGATGCCCATCGGCCAGGGCCTGGCGGTGACAGCGGTACAGATGCTCGACGCCTACAACACCATCGCCAACGGCGGTGTGTACATCGCGCCGAGGTTGGTCGACGGTTATGTGGGCGCCCACGGCCACGAGCACTGGTTCGCCGTGCCCAAGCCCCACCGCGTCGTCAGCCGGCAGGTCGCAGCGGACATGACATCGATGCTCGAGGGCGTCGTCAGGGTGGGTACCGGCGGCGCAGCGGACCTCTCGCCCTACACGGTGGCCGGAAAGACGGGCACCGCGCTGGTCCCCTCGCCAAAAGGCGGCTACATAGCGGGGGACTTCGTTTCGAGCTTTGCCGGCTTCGTACCGGCTGAGGATCCGGCCGTGACGGCGATGGTGGTCGTGGAGGGCACCCACCAGTACGGTGCGGAGGCGTCTGCGCCCGTGTTCGCCATGCTTGCCCGGGACGCTCTGCAGGCATTGGGCGTCCCGCCGCACAAGCCCGAGCCTCCAGTGCCCGGAGTGCCGGCGGCGAGCGTTTACGGCGGTGAGGGCGAGGCGGCCGGGCCCGCACTGCCCGGTCTGACCGGGACCCCGGACGTCCAGGTCAACGTCAGCGGTCAGGCGGGCACCGTGGCCAGCGCCGGCTCCAAGGGTGCCGGACGTGGCGGTGGCGCGACGACGGCTCCCAGAAGCGGGGCCTCGGCCACGACCACGACGTCGGTGACGACCACCTCGGCCCTCTCCGGCGCGCCGGCCGTGACCACCACGTCGGTAGGCGCCTACGGCACGGCTTCGACCACCACCACGTCGGTGGGCGGCGCCGCGACCGGCGCCGTTCCCGGCTCCACACCGGCGGCCGCCACCACTGTGCCGGTTGCCACCGGCGCGGGCGTGACAACGACCACCGTGCCGCTCGCAGGCGCAGCGACCACCACCTCCGCCCCGGGCCGCTAGGGTCGGGGACGCTTGACGAGGGTTGGTGTGCGTCTCAGGGAACTGGCGGAGGCGGCGGGGTTGGCGGAGTTCGTCATCGCCGCAGCTGGGCGAGGCACGCCCGCTGAGGGCCCTGAGGTCAGGTCGGTGGTCATGTCGTCGGCCGAGGTAAGTGCCGGCTCGCTCTTCGCATGCGTACCGGGTGCACGGGCCGACGGCCACGACTATGCATCTCAGGCACTGGCCCGGGGAGCGGTGGCCCTGCTGTGCGAGCACGAGATCCCCCTGGGCGTGCCCCAGCTCGTCGTCCCTTCGGTGCGCCGGGCAGTGGGCCCTTTGAGCGCCGCCTTTTGGGGGAGGCCGGCGGCGTCCATGACGGTGGTGGGCGTGACGGGCACCAACGGCAAGACCACGACCTGTGCCTTACTGGCTTCGATATTCCAGGCCAACGGCTGGCAGACCGGCGTGCTGGGAACACTCACCGGGGCCAGGACGACCCCGGAGGCACCCGAGCTCCAGCGTCAACTGGCCGAGCTGCGTGACAGCGGGGCCCGGGCGGTCGCCATGGAGGTCTCCTCCCACGCCCTGGCCCAGGCCCGCGTCGGCGGGACGGAGATGGCGGCAGGGGTCTTCACCAACCTGAGCCAGGACCACCTCGACTACCACGGCACCATGGACGCTTACTTCGAGGCCAAAGCGCTCCTGTTCCAGCCTGGCATGGTGCGCCTGGCCGTTGTCAACCGCGACGATCCCTGGGGGAAGCGCCTGGCGGCCAGACTGCAAGGTGGGAGGCTCTCTCTTGTCACCTACGGACCGGGCGATGCCACCGAAGTGGTGCTGGGGCGCCGGAGTGCGTCGTTCACCTGGCGGGGCGAGCGCATCAACCTCAACATCCCGGGGCGTTTCAACGTGACCAATGCCATTGCCGCCGCCACGACGGCGCGCGAGCTGGGAGTGGGATGGGACGCGGTGATAGCCGGGCTGGCCGCCGTGACGCCCGTACGAGGTCGCTTCGAGCCAGTGGAGGCGGGCCAACCTTTTACGGTGCTCGTGGACTTCGCTCACACCCCGGCTGCCCTGGGCGAGTCGCTACGGGCGGCGCGAGAGCTGGTCGGCGGGCGCCCGAGGGCGGGGGCCTACGCGAAGGAGGCGTACAAGACCGCCGCCCCCGGTGCGCCGGCGTCAGGTGCAGGCGCGGCGGGCGCAGGCGCGGCCGGCCTGGGGGGCAGGTTGATCGTCGTCTTCGGGGCGGGCGGCGACAGGGACAGGGGAAAGCGGCCGCTGATGGGCCGGGTTGCGTCCGAGCTGGCTGACGTAGTCGTCATCACCTCCGACAACCCGCGCAGCGAGAAGCCGCTCGCCATCGTCCAGGAGGTGGCCGGCGGTGTGGTGAGGGGGCAGCCCCTCGTCGAGCTGGACCGGGCCAAGGCCATCGCCGGCGCCCTGTCGATGGCCGGTCCGGGCGACGTCGTCGTCATCGCCGGCAAGGGGCACGAGACCGGCCAGGACTTCGGCGACCACGTGGAGGACTTCGACGATGCCGAGGTGGCCGGCCGGCTTCTGGTCGCCCGCTGGGGCGGCTCCGGTGCCTCCAGGGCATCAGGGACGGTGCGGCGGCCGTGATATCCCTGCTGATAGCCGCTGGCGCCGCCATGCTGGTCGCCATCCTGGGCACCCCCCTTCTCATAAGCGAGCTGAGGGTGCGTGGCATCGGCCAGCGGATCCGCGAGGACGGCCCGTCGGGGCACTTCTCCAAGGCAGGCACACCGACCATGGGTGGACTGGCCATAATGGCCGCTGCCGTTGTCGGCTACAGCGTTGCCCACGTGGAGAACGCCTTCACGACGCGCGGCCTGGTCGGGATGCTAACCATCTGCGGGGCTGCCCTCGTCGGCTTCCTCGACGACTGGCTCAAGGTCACCCGCCAGAGGAGCCTGGGGCTGAACAAGCGGGCCAAGATCGCCGGCCAGCTGATCGTGGCTCTGACGTTCGCGGTGGTCGCCGTCACATGGCTCAAAGTCGACACGCACCTGTCGTTCACGCGCTTCAACTCGACCGGCCTGCAGCTGGGCCATATCGGTTGGGTGGTACTGGCCGTGCTCTTCATTGTCGGCAGCACCAATGCCGTCAACTTGACGGACGGCCTCGACGGGCTGGCTTCGGGCTCGTCGGCCTTCACCTTCGCCGCCTTCACGGTGATCGGCTTCTACCAGCTCAAGCACTTCCAGCTCTACCGCAAC
>JAKACE010000231.1 GCA_021821705.1 Actinomycetes bacterium
CCGACTGGTCGACCTGGCGGCCTTCCACAAGTTCAACGTCCTGCACCTGCACCTCACCGACGACCAGGGTTGGCGCTTCCAGGTCGACAGCTACCCCCGCCTGACCGAGGTGGGTGCCTGGAGGCGCGAGTCACCGCTGGGGCACTACCGCGACCACCTGAGGGACGGCGTACCCCACGGCGGCTTCTACACCAAAGAGGATCTGCGGGAGGTGGCGTCCTACGCAGCAGGGCGTTTCGTCACCGTCCTGCCCGAGATAGACATGCCCGGCCACATGCAGGCCGCCATAGCTGCCTATCCCGAACTGGGGAACACCGGCGAGCAGCTCGAGGTGTTCACCGACTGGGGTATCAGCGAGCACGTGCTCAACATGCAGGACGCGACGCTCGGGTTCTGCGCCGACGTCCTCGAGGAGCTGATGGAGGTCTTCCCCGGGCGTTACGTGCACGTCGGGGGCGACGAATGCCCGACGACCGAGTGGGAGGCGAGCGAGCCGGCACGCCGACGCGCCCTGGACGAGGGCCTGGCGTCCGCTGCCGAGCTGCAGAGTTGGTTCACCGCCCGCATGGCCGGCGTGCTGAAGAGGCGTGGGCGCACACTGGTGGCATGGGACGAAGTGCTCGACGCCGGGGCGCCGGAGGGTGCCCTGGTCGCCGTCTGGCGGGCAGAGCACGCGACACGAGCAGCGATCGAGGCCGCCCGCACCGGCCACGACGTCGTGATGGCCCCCGAGACGTTCGCATACCTGGACTGGGCCCATACCGACGGGCCAGAGGAACCGGTCGCGATCCGCCCAGCACTGAGCGTCGAACGCGTCTACAGCTTCGAGCCCGTCCCCGCAGACTTGGAGGCCGAGCACCACAGCCGGATCCTCGGTGCCCAGTGCCAGCTGTGGACGGAGTACGTCCACACACCGGCGCACGCAGAGTACATGTACTTCCCGAGAGCCTGCGCCTTCGCAGAAACCGTATGGAGCCTCGCCGGCAGGGATTGGGCTGCCTTCGAGGCCCGCCTCGGCCAGCACTTGTCCCGCCTGGCCGCCAAGGGCGTCAACTACCGCCCACTCGCCGGCCCGACGCCCGGCCAGGCCAGCGTGTGGCAGCCCCGGGCCGGTTCCTAGAGCCGCCTGCCGGCCTTCGGGCAAGCACGGGAAGTCCTTTGGAGACCTGGGGCAGTACCGAAGAGGGCGGACTTTGCCTGGGGTGGCTATAGCTGCTCGCGCACGCCGGCTTCCTGGCGTACCCTGCGGATCTGAGCGGAGAAATCACCGGCCATGGCTTCGCGGGCCCTGCCCCGCCGCAGGGTTGGCAGCACGGTACGGCGACGTTGGTCCTCGACCTCCAGCGCCACGGCGGCGTACAGGGCCACAGCGCACAGCACGACGCCGGTCCAGCCGGCGACCTCCTTCCAGACATGGGTGCCCAGCTGTTCGTACACACCGGTAAGCACCCATCGCACGGATGTGAGGGCCATAACGGCCGCTGCGATGCCCTTTGACATGCCGGCCGTCAGGACGGAGGGAAGGAGGACTGCGGCCGCCACGAACAGGAACAGCCCCAGCACCATGTCCCTGCGGCCGGGTACGCCTGTCAGCGTGAGGACGCCGATCGTCAGCCAACCAGCCGCCTGGGTGCCTATGCCGGTGCCCATTACGGTGTCGCGGTCGAGAAACCCGAACACGGACGCCAGTAACTGCACGGGGAAGGCAAAGACGACCAGGGCCCAGGCCACCTGGTGAGCTTCCGATGCCGGCACCCACCCGAGCTGCAATGCAGCAAGCAGCATTGTCGCCACTGCCAGGCCGCCGAAGCCCAGGGCAACCGGCGACGCCAGCGGGCGCAGGAACACCGAGACATTTGGGTCGCCCGCTGACCGGCCGTCGCCGGCACCGTCGCGGCGCACCCCGTCGGTACTGAGTGTATGGCTCGACATCGCCTGCCTGTCTGCTCGTGGCCCACCCGCCGCAGCGGCGCCGGCCCTTGTCTTGCTGCAACCAGGTTGCGTCCTACCCCGGGGTGGCGCACGACTACCGCCGGCACGGCGCGTTCGGCCGGTGGGTAGAGGGGGCCCACCCGGAACCGGCGCTTGGGCACCTTGGCGCACGGGCAGTTGCTCGAGGCGCGCTACCCCCGGCCGGCGACGGCGCTCCGGGAGGGCCCAGCCGGGGGCCGGGGGCACCGGCGCGCTAGCGTCAGCGCATGACGGGTGGGACCAGGCGGCCCAGGGTGGCCATCACTGCCGGCCGGCGCCGGGACGAGCAGGCTGTGCTACTGGAGAGGCACGGGCTGGAAGTAGAGCTGTACCCGCTGCTCGAGACGGGGGCTGCGGACGCCGCCGAACTGCGTGAACAGACCCGGCGCATGACCGGCTGCCCACCGGACTTCCTGGTGGCCAACACTGGCTACGGCGTCCACAGCTGGTTGGCGATGGCCGAGGCCGAAGGCCTGCTCGAGCCGTTGGTGGCCTCGCTCGGCCGCAGCACCACCGTGGTGGCAAGGGGGGCCAAGGCCCTGGGCGAGCTGCGCAAACGGGGGCTCCAAGCGACGTTCCGCGCCCCGGGGGAGACCCTCGCCGAAGTGGTCGACCACCTGGTCGGCGCCGGCGTTGCGGGGCGTTGCGTTGTCGTCCAGCTCCACGGAGAGGACGCCCCAGCAGAGCTCTCCAGGCTGGCCGAAGCCGGTGCCCAGGTCGTCCCGATGCCCGTCTACCACGTGGTGGCGTCGGCAGGCGGCTCCGCCCAAGCCCTGGCCACGGCTTTGGCGGCCGGGGCTTTCGACGCGGTGACGTTCACGGCCGCGCCCCAGGTGGACGCTCTGATGGCCGCCGCCGGGCGCGCCGGATGCACCGCCGAGGTGCTCGACCGCTTCAACAGGGCCGGAGTGGTCGCCGCCTGCATCGGGGAGGTGTGCGCGGCAACTGCCCGCCGGCTGGGTATCGCTCAACCCGTCGTGCCCGAGCACCCACGCCTCGGCTCCCTGGCCACAGCCGTGGCCTCGCGCCTGGCCGACCCGCAACGGCTTCAGGGTCTGTAGGCCCGGGCACGAGCCCGACGCAGGTTGCGCCCCGGGGCCGATGCGGCCCTCAACGGTGCAGCGTGGGCAGGATGGTCTCAGGCGGTGGCCATGCCCACGACGCGGGTCTTGCCGGCGCAGGCCGCTCCCGGGGCAAGGGGCGCCCCTCCGGCTGAGAGCACGGTGCCGTCCGCCTCCGAGAGGTAGTAGCCGGGCCCTCCGGCCGGTGCGGCGATCCCGACGACGTCGCGCGCCGATGACGGCGTGGCCGCCCGCCCGCGCGCATCGCCGAAGGCGAAGATCTGCCCCGAGCGGTTGGCGACCCAGTAGCCGGCTCCATCGGGCGTCTGGGCCAGGCCGACTACGGCGTGCGCCGCCCCCGCCGGCACCGAGCCGAGAGCGCGGGCGCTCCCGAAGGCGAGCACCCTGCCGGTCGTCGTGACAAGCCAGTACCCATCACCCCCGTGCGCAGCGGTTATGCCGACGAAAGAACCGTCGGCCGGCGTCCCGGCACCAAAGAAGTGGGCACCACCGAACGAGTAGACCCCGCCGGTGCGGCTGAGCAGCCAATAGCCTCGCCCGTTGGCCGCCACGGCCATCCCCACGACCGGCCGGTGGACATGGAGGGCGGCGGCCGAACCGAAGAAACGGGCATCGCCGAAAGAGAACACGCCTCCGTCGGCTGCCACCTCCCAGTAGCCCCTGCCATCGGGAGTGGCCGCCATGCCGACTACGGGCTGGTGCAGGCGCTTGCCCTGGACCGACCCGCGCAGGGCGCCACCGGCGTACGCAACCACCGAGCCGCTACTGGTCGCCTGCCAGTAGCCGTGGCCGGTGTAGGCGGCCACCCCGACCCGGTCCGTGCGCCGGCCCAGGTGGACCGTGACAGTCGCATGGGCCTCTCCCGGGAAGCGGGGCGCGAAGGTGACGACGAGGTCGCAGTGCCCCCCCGGGCCGGCCGTGCAGGACGGCGTGACCTTCCAGGAGCCGTGGTCGCCGTTCACGGCGGCCTGGGCACGCAGCATCGCTGCCCCGGCCCGCACAGTTAGAGCGGCGCTCCTCGGGACCCCGGGGGTCGTGCCTATCTGCAACAGCTCCGGAGTCACGGACGTGGGGACGGACGGCCCGAAGGAGGCGCCCGCCGTAAGCGGGGCCGGCAGGGTGTAGTCGAGGTTGCCAGGAGGGGCAGAGGAGAACAGCTCCGCCATCGAGCTCACACCGTCGACGCTCACCTCGGCCGCACCCATGGAGGGGTGCGGGCCGTAGTCGGCCAGGATGTTACGGCGGTGGTCCCAGCACCCGGGTGCAGACGGGCCGGTGCAGTCCAGGTTGGGAGACCCGGGACCGTCGTCGTACATCCAGTCGTAGTCGGCAAGCAATGCCGACGTCTCCCCGCCTGCCCAGTTGGACCCCCACTGCGTGCCGGTAGGACCGCTGGGGTCGTCGTTCGCCTGAGCCCCCTGACCGGCGAGAGCGTCGAGGGAGCTCGACAGCCCGGTGAAGCCCGGGAGCCCCCGGGCCGTCCTCTCCAGGTCGGCCAGGACGAGCAGCTGC
>JAKACE010000232.1 GCA_021821705.1 Actinomycetes bacterium
GAGCGGCCTGGGACTGGTCGGACGCAGCGGCCCGGCGCCAGGCGCCGGCTTTGCCGGACGCTACGTGAGCCACCACGATGGCTACTATGAGGACGACCACCACCAGGGCGACCGCCTTGCGGCTGGCTGACAGGAAGCCGGTGAGCGTCCCCTTGGACGACTGCCCTATCTTGGGTTGGCCTGTCTTGGACGTTTGGGTCTTTGTGGGCATCAGCTGGCTCCTCGTCCCTGGGCGCCCGTCTTCGGGGCTATGGCGACTGTCATGGTCAAGCTGACCGTGCCCTTCAGCACGGACTCCGATGAGACCTGCACGGACGCCCCGACGGCCTCCAGGCGGCTCTGCCAGGCGGCGACAGGCCCGAACGTGGCGCTCTTGACCGTCGCCTGGACGTTCATGTCGACTGCTCCGGCTCCCTGCGGCCCCCCGGCGCCGGGCACAGATGAGGCGGCCACGGGCGGGGTGGCCACGACGGAGGTGAGCTTGGCCCCCGCAGGTGCGGTGCCAGTCAGCAGGGCCAGGGCAGCGCTGTAGGACGGGTTGGAGCCCCTGACCTGGCTGACCATATGGTCGTCGGCGATGGCCTTGGCACGCAGCCCGGCCCACTTGGACACGGACGCCTTGTCCTCCGCCGCCGCCCGGAGAGCCGAGCTGGCAGTCGTGAGCTGCTGACGGGCCTTCAGCATCGGGAGCACGCCGGACGCCGCTATCGCCAGGGCCACGGCGGTCACCAAGCCTGTGACTGCGGCGCGCCGGCGCTTGGCTGGCGCCTCGGCGGCCTTGGCAAGGACTTCGGGGGGGGTGTACCAGCTCCGTGGGGGCGCCGGGGCTGTCGCAGCGCACACGGCGAGCAGCGCAGCGCCCTGCTCGACCACGGGGATATCCCAGCGCTCGACGCCTTCCAGGGGCGGGGGCTCGGTGCGCAGGCCGGCGCGTGACAGGGCTTCGGCCGTCTGTGGCCCGGCGGGCACGCCAGCTACGTGCACCGGCGGTTGGGCCGCCTGGGCCCGGTTGCCGGCCTTACCGAGACGGGAGAGCTCGACCGCGGCCATGGAGGCGGCCTGGGGGAGTGCCTTGGCCCCCGCCCGGAGCTCGCGATAGGCGCCCGGGCACCCTTCGGCCACCGTGACGAGCCACGACGCCTCCCGCCCGACGACAAACCATGCCCCGTCGCCGAGCACGAACGGCAGCGGCCGGGCCGTGGCGCCGGCACGCTCGAGCGCTCCCCAGAAACCTTCCGGGACGGGGCCTTCGAGACCGGCCAAGGCTGAGCGGCCTGTCTCGGCCGTGCCAGCCCCTACTGTGAGAGCGGCCACGGCGGCGATGTTGGCGGCCGGCCAGGCGGACGTCCCTGCGGCGACCAGCGCCAGCGCTGCCCGCCAGCGGTTGGGCTGCCCGAGCTCTACGTCGGCCTTGAAGAGGAGGCCGCCGAGCACCACGACCTTGGCGCCCTTGGTGCCCTCGAGCGCTGCCCGGAGCGCTTCTGTCGGGCCGGGGGCCTCGAACGAGCGGTAGGAGACGACCCGACCGGCCTCGACCACTGCACGATAGGCAACCGTGCCGTCGACAACAACGCCCGTGCCAGAGACAAGCCCTTTCTTGGCCTCCCCGGCCCCTGGCTTACCAGCCCTGGGCTTACCTATCCTCGGCTTGCCAACCTCGAGGCCCAAGCGGCCTCGTTGGCGCCGGGCGTGGGCAGGGCCGGCTTTCTGCTCGGCGGGGGCCCACAGCGACTCTATGGTGCTCGCAGCAGGCGGGGCGCCCGTAGTTGGCGCCGCGGTGGGTGGAGTGTTCGCTGGGGCCGGCTGGCGCTGCCCGCCGGTTGACCAGAGCTGGCGCTCCATGTCGGCCTGCTGCTCCCGGCTGACGGGCCCGCCGAAGAAGCCGGCGGCCCCAGCGCTAGGGGCACCAGTCCCAGGGGTCTCAATCTCGGTCACGATTGCCTTCTTTCAGGGACGGCGAGATAGCCCTCCAGGCGCGCCTGGCGCTCGAGGGAGGCGATCATGTCCGGGGTGTTGCCCTGCTCCAGGGAAACCTGGAGCCGCCACGCGTCCGGCGCCCCGACCACCAGTGGCGGCGACTCGGCGGCGAGGCGCGCCAGGACGATCGAGGGCACCTGCCATGCGACCAGGGCCAGGGGGGCGACGCCGGCCTCGACCAGGGACTGGTAGCCGGCCCAGGCGCCCGGTCCTTCCAGGACAGCGACGTACTGTGCCTCTCCCGGGGCTGGTAGCTCGTCCAGCTCCAGCCCCAAGGCCTCGGCTGTCTTCTGGGCCCCCGGCCCGCTCCCTAGAACGCGCACTTCTCCTCCGACCCTTCTTCTTGGCCCTCGCGGGGCAGGTCGCAGCTACGAGGCCGCTGCGCAGGCATTGCCACCTCTGGGGGCACAGAGGAAGTTGCAGCCACGAACTGGCCGGCGACGAGCTTGCGCCCGGCCGGCGGCGGGCCGACGAGCTCGGCCAGCCGTGACGGGAAGACACGGGCATGCTCGTCGGAGGCCTCTGGTGGCCCCGAGACGATGACGGCCAGTTCTTCTGCGGCCCAGGCACGCTCGAGGTCCTGGCCCTCACCGAAGCTGTCGCGCAGCGCCTTGGCGAGGAACACGAGCCCTCTGGCAAGCTCGACAGGCCCGAAGCCGGCCTCCAGGGCGGCCCGCATGCCCTGGAGCTGCACCTGGAGCGCCTCGACCTGGGCCTCCAGGTAGGCGATGGTGTTGAGCGCGCGCCTGCGCAGGTCCTCGACCTGGGCGGGGGAGTAGCCGCCCAGGGTAACCCGGGACAGGCGTACCGACGCCAGGGTGGCTGCACCTGAGTAGTCAGCCCCGGGGTCAGCCCCGCCCAGTGGCGCGCGCTCGATGTCCACTGCTGGTCCTTAACCGGCTGTGGCCCAGCTGGAGCCCCAGCCCGTAGTGGTCGTGGGTGCGGCAGCAGTGCAACCGCCGCTGGCGGCGGCAGCCTTGTTGTAGTACGTGCCGGGCGACAGGCCGGAGCTCGAGCCCGTGTAGTTGATCTGTGCGACCGACCAACAGGTCCCGCCTCCGGTCGGTGTCCACGCCGTCAAGACGATCGATTGGTCCTGTGGCGTGCCGGTGGTGTTGTCGGAGTCGAACGTCGCCACCGACACCGAGTTGAGCGCGCTCACTGCGCTGGCGCTCCACTTGAGCGCTGGCTCCTGCGTGGCCATGTAGGCAGGGAAGCCGGTGGCCGTCGAGCTGGGCGGGACGACGTAGGCGTTATTCGCCGCGTAGACGGCCTGCACGGCCGTCAGGGCGTTGCGGTCCGTGGTCTGCGCCGCAGTGTTCTGGGCCTTGTTGCGCTCCGAGAGGTAGGTCGGGATGGCAATGGCCATCAGGATGCCGATGATGAGCAGGACGACCATCAGCTCGATGAGCGTGAAGCCTGCCTGCTTGCGGCGGCCTTGCGCTTCGTCGTCGTCGTGACGGCGGCGCTCGGCCAGGGCTGTGATGTGCTGTCTCAAAGGTGCCTCCTATTGGGTTGTCCGGCCCCGGTTGGGCCGCCGCGGGTGACTATGTAGCAACTCGCGATCGGGGCCCATCACCAGTACCTATGCCGCGGCGCCTCACGCTCCTGTCGCCCCCCAGGAGCGCTGCCAACCAGAGGACGACAGAGGCATGGCCTGGCACACGCCACTGGACGGGTGGCCGGCGCCGTACCGGGTACCAGCGCCGGGCGGCGCTGCCGTCTCGTTGTAGGCCAGGTACAAACAGCGGTGCCCCTGGCTCAGGGCCATGAGCTCGACTTCGGTGGGCTGTGTTGTGGGCGACAACCGTGTGACAATGAGCGCCGCCGGCGGTGTGATGCCCTCCGTGTAAGAACCCCACGAGAGAACCAAGCCGGGGTCGAGGCCGGATATAGCGTCTGCCAGCGCGCCCTTGCCCCCGTATGGGGGCAACTGGAACGTCCCGTACTCGGCCCAGACCTCGCCCAGCGCGGTGCCGGCGGCATCGAGGCGGGTCTCGACCTCGGCGTTCAAGGCGTGGCGGCGCGGCCCCAGGAAGGTCGGGATGGCGACCGCAGCCAGGATGCCGGAGATCAGGAGCACGACCATGAGCTCGGTGAGCGTCAAACCGGCTTCGCCTCGGGCTCGCTGCGTTACGACGTGGTGGGCGCTGTAGTGATGGGCATTGTGCCGGACATCAAGCCGGGCCCCGGACTTGTCGCAACTACGAGGCCGCTGCGCAGGCATTGTGGGCCGAAAAGAACGCACGCCGAGGACTATGTAGCAACCCGGACGGTCCCGGGCTTGTTGAGCTCCGCTGGCCGGCCCGAGCGCCGGCGCTCGGGCATCAGGCCGGGTACCACTTCGGCACCTCCCACGTCCAGGTGCTCGCCGAGATGCCGGCGGTGCCGGTCCCCCCGAACAGGACCAGTTGTTGGGACGCCTGGTCGTAAGCCGAGGCCGCTTCGTAACGAGGGGAAGGGCTCTTGGCCGGGTCGAGCTTCGTCCAGTCGGAGCCGCCCCAGGCCCAGGTGCCGCCGAGGTAGCCGCTGGCGCCTACTCCCCCGAAGAGGACAAGGCGCTGGGTGCCTGGCCCGCCGTACCAG
>JAKACE010000233.1:0-1143 GCA_021821705.1 Actinomycetes bacterium
CGGAGGGCGGGCCCTGCCCCGCCGTCCTGGTGTCAGCGGGGCTCACAGCCCGCTCCCTCTCGTCAGGGCGAGCGGGCTGCCAGCGCCGGCAACCGCTCCGGCTGTGCCAACCGCCCCGGAGGCCAGGTCGTCGTAGGCGCGGCGGTACCCGTCGAGGAAAGTGCCCACGTCGAAGCGGCTGAGGGCCCTCTGGCGCAGCGCCAGCCCGAGCGCCACCCGGTCCGCAACGGGCGCCGCCAGCACCGCCAGCAGAGCCCGGCCGAGGGCCTGCGGGTCGCCCGGCTCGACGAGCATCTCACGACCGTCGCTGCCAGGCGCCAGGCCGATCCCGGCCACAGCCTCCGCCACCCCGCCGACATCGGTCGACACCACGGGGCGGGCTGCCAGCATCGATTCGACGACGGTGTAGGGGAAACCCTCCGTAACCGAGGAGAGGACCACCACGTCGCTGGCGGCGTAGGCGGCGGCGGGCTGGTCCGTGGGGCCCTCGAAGCTGACCGGCCGGTGGACGCCGGGCATGCGGCTCCAGAGCCCGAGCCGCGCCGCCACGTCCTGGCAGTGCGCCAGGTACTCGGCCGAGCTCGGCGGGCCCCACAGCCGCAGCCGGGCGGACGGCATGGCCGAATGGACCACGGCGAACGCCCGTATAAGGGTGACGACGTCCTTCAGGGGGTCGATGCGGCCGACATAGCCGACGGTGGGCGGTCCCTGGCCGTCGGGCGGGGGAAGGCAGGCCAGGTCGTGGCGGCTCATGCCGTTGTACACGACGCGGATACGCTCCGCCTCGACGCCGAGGCTCTTCTCCCAGGCGGCGTTGTACCCGCACACCGGGGTCACCAGGTCGGCTTCGCGGTAGGTCAGTTCGGTGACGGCGCGGAAGAAGTTGGCCTCCAGGAGCTTGGCCTCGAAGGGCAGCCCAGACAGGCTCATCAGGCGCTCACGCAGGTAGATCCCGTGCTCCGTGAGCAGCATCGGGGTGCCGTGGCGGTACTTGGCCACGACCGCCGGAAGGGCGCACAAGCCGGCGGCCGAGGTGTGCACGACGTCGCAGCGGGGGACCGGAGCGCAGAGCGGGAGCAGGAACCGGAACAACGACCGGCCGAACTCGATGGCGCTGTCGCAGCGCGAGCGGGCCATCAGCGG
>JAKACE010000233.1:1153-4559 GCA_021821705.1 Actinomycetes bacterium
CCGTGGAGACAAGGACCGCCGGGAGCGGATGCCCCCCCTGGTGCGCCTGCTTCAATGGAGCCACCGGCCACCACCCAGATATACACGCTTGCACGGCACGACGCTCTGCCGAACTCGATGGCGCTTTCGCAGCGCGAGCGGGCCATCAGCGGGTTGGACCGCAGGGCTGCCAGCAGTGCGGCCCATGCGGCCGGGTGCGCCAGGGCGCGGCGCAGGTCGTAGCGCTCGGCGAAGCGGGCCACGTCGGCCAGGGCGTCCCCTAAGGCCGTGCTCGAGGCCTCCCGGGCCGCCAGGGCGTTCACGAAAGGTTCCCAGCAGGGCAGGAAGCGCTGGCGGACCTCCTTGCTCGACGTGCGCAGCGCCCTCCTCCACGAGCCCGGGACGACCAGGTGCTCATCCACCAGTTCCGAGCCCCAGAGGGGTACGGGTTGCAGTACGACGTTGCGCGGCGGGACGAAGGCAAGCGGGTGGAACGGGTTGTCGACGACCGCTGTCAGGAAGAACTCCCGCTCCTCGAGCCCGCTCACGAGCAGGTCGGCCCAGGTCGACACCCCGCCCACGACAAAGGGGTAGGTGCCCTCGGTGGTCAGGTGGACGCGCATATACCCCGGGCCGCCCTCAGCTGCGCTCAACCAGGCCGAGCGTCTCTCCCACGGCCATCGCCTTGGTCAGGGATTGGTGGGCCAGAGGGAGGTTGCCGGCTTCCAGGAACGCCCTGGCCGCCTCCCGGTAGGCGCTGAAGACCCCCTGGGCCAGGGTCCCGGGCTCCTCGGCTATCTCCAGGTAGTGCTTGCCGGCCAGGCGGAGCATGCGGTTGGCCTGGTCGGCGCGCCCGACGGCGCGTGCCGAAGCGGCGGCGGCCCGGTATGCCACTGCCGCCCGTTGGGGCAGCCGGTTGGCAGCCGCCTCCTCGGCCTCGCTCTGGAAGGCGGCCAGTGCATTGCCGTGGTCGGACTGGCGTAGGGCGGCGATACCCCTGAGCCACTGGTGGGCCCGCCTCTCGGTTGGGACCGCTTGCGGGCCCTGGCCATCGAGCCTCACCACCTGGGCGTGGCCCGGTTCCGGCCCCAGCTTCAGCTCCCACCCGTCGGCAGCGACGACGACCTCGCTTTCGCCCGACGCTCCCAACTGGGCGAACACGGCCCGGCTCAGGGCGTGGACCGACTGGAGCGCCGCTATCAGGGTCGGCGGCAGCTCGCTCTCGTACTTGCCCTGGCCCACCGTCCCGTTCTGGAAGTAGGGGCTGCCGATGGCCAGCACGACTGATCCTGTGCCGGCGAGCGGGTCGGCCGTAGCCGGCTCTTCGTCTTCGCGGCTTTTGCCGTCGCCGTCGACGTCGCCGGCGCCGGGGCCGGCGCCGTTGGCCGTAGCACTACCACCCGCCGCCCTCCGGGCCGTGCTGCCGGCGCCGCCGGGGCCGTCCTCGGAAGGGCGCGCCTGGTCCGCCTCGGCAGCAGCCGAGAGATCCAGCTCCGGGGTGCCAGGTAGCTCCTGGGCACCCCGACGGCTATGGAACGCGCGAAGTGCCATCGTTCATCACACAACTAAGTCGGCAGGCGCGGGCCTCCGCTAAGGCCTGGCGCGCTGCCCGGGGGCTGCGCCGCCTGGCTGCTCGGAGCCGCTATGGCCGGCCCGTGCGGGAACGGGTATCATATTGGCTCTCCTACACCCGGGCTGGCCGGGTACCAACGAGCAGTGGAGCGCGAGCGAACTATGGCAGAGATCACGCTGGTCGCCGAGGTGGGCCGCAAGACAGGTTCGGCCGAGTCGAGGCGCCTCCGCCACGAAGGGCGTGTGCCGGCGGTCGTGTACGGGCACGGCATGGATCCCGTTTCGGTGTCGGTCGTGGGCCGGGAGCTGCGGACCGCCCTTGCCGGGCATGGGACCAACCAGGTCCTCACCCTCGACGTGGCAGGCACCAAGCACATGGTCCTGCCCCGCCAACTCCAGCGCCACCCGGTGCGCCGCACTGTGGCCCACGTGGACTTCCAGGTGGTGAGCCGGGACGAGATCGTGCACGCCGACGTCTCGATCGTCCTGACCGGTACGGCCACCGAGGTGGAGCGTGACCGCGGCATGGTGGAGCACGTGCTCACCTCGCTGGCCATCCGCAGCACGCCGGACCGCATCCCCGAGGAGATAGCCCTGGACGTGAGCGGCCTCTCCATCGGCGAGGCGTTGCGCGTGCGTGACCTGGTGCTGCCCGCCGGTGTGACAACCGACGTCGACCCCGACGAGGCCGTTGTCATCGCATCGGCGCCCGCCATGGCCGCCACGCCCGAGACCGAGGGCGCCGCCGAGGAGACGGGCGAGGAGAGCCCGGCCGGCCCGGCTGAGGGCTGAGCCGGGCTGTTCGGTCCCCACAAGACAGGGCCCAGCGGGGCGGTAGGCCTGCTGGCGGTCGGCCTTGGCAACCCGGGGCCCCGCTACGCCGGTACGCGCCACAACGTAGGTGCCGACGTCGTGGCACTTTTGGCGGACCGGCACGGCGAAAGGCTCCGGCCGGGTAAGGAGCTGGCCCTTACGGCCGAGGTGAGGCTCGAGGGCCGCCGGCTGGCGCTCGCCTTCCCTCAGACCTACATGAACGAGTCAGGCCGTTCCGTGGTCAAGCTGGCCCGGCGCTTCCACGTGGAGGACATGTCCACGCTCGTGATCGTCCACGACGAACTGGATCTCCCCCTCGGCGCCGTAAGGGTCAAGGTGGGCGGCGGACTGGCCGGCCACAACGGCCTGCGTTCGATCAAGGCATGGTTACGGACGGATGAGTTCCTGCGGGTCCGGGTGGGCATCGGCAAACCACCGGGAGGCAAGGAGGGCGGCGTCGACCACGTGCTGTCGGTGCCGGGCCGGTGGGAGCGCCAGCGCCTCAGGGACGCCGTGGAGACGGCGGCCGACGCGGTCGAGGTGCTGCTGGCGCAAGGTCCCGAGGTGGCGCAGAACCAGTTCAACTCCCGCCCACCCCCGCCGCCCCCGGTTTAATGGGGACCGTAATGGCTTCACAACCTGACGAGCGGGCCGGCGGGCCGAGTGCCGGCAGCCCTCTCGGCTCCCTGCTGGCATTGGCCAATCGTGACCCCGAGCTGGCGGCCCTGGTGGCGGGTGCGGGGCGCACCGTGGCAGTCGGCGAAGCGGTGCAACCCTTCGCCATCGCCGCCGTGGCCGCGGGTGGTTCGCGCCGGCCGGTCGTGGTGGCCACTTCAAGTGCCGCCATCGCCGACCACCTGGCCCATGAGCTGTCCGTATGGCTCGGCGACGACCAGGTCTGCACCTTCCCGGCGTGGGAGACCCTGCCTTTCGAGCGGGTCAGCCCGGCGCCCGAGACGATGGGCCGGCGCCTGGAGCTGATGTGGCGGCTCAGGCAGCTACGCGACGGCGTCGCCGACGTCCGCGTCCCAGCGGTGATCGT
>JAKACE010000234.1 GCA_021821705.1 Actinomycetes bacterium
CGGAGGGGTAGGTCTTGGAGACCCCCTCCAGGCGGACTACCGACTCGGACGAGTCGTTGGGGCTGCCTGGCGCTGACGGTGCCAGGATGCCATGGGGCGAACTGCCCGCTGGTCCCGAGGTCAGTGTCACAGCTGGGGTACCACCACTTTTAGGCCGGCGCGCACGCCGGCACCTGATACCTGCACCATCTCGTTCGCGTCGTCGAACAGTCCGACCGCCACGGGCACGAGGTAATGTGTTCCCGTCGCCCCGGCAGCCTCCAGGGCGTAACCGCCGTTGGACATCGCCACCAGGGCGTCGACGGGGACGACGTAGGCGTCGGGGGCCACGGCCGTCGTGATCCAGACGTTCACCGAGAGGTCGTCGAGGGTCCCGGTAGCTGCCGGGACGGTCGGGGTTATGTTGACCTCGACGGTCGGCGTCGACGAGCCGCTGGAGCTCGTTCCCGAAGACGGCGTGGTCGCCACGTTGCTCACGTAGGAGACGATCCCGGGGGTCGTCGCGTTGTCGGGCATCACGATAGAGACTTTGTCGCCCACCTTGATGTCGGACTGCTGGGTGGCATCGAGGGGGACCTGGACCTGGCGCTTCGTCGTAGTCACCTGGAGCACCACTTGGCCTGCCGACACGGTCTGCCCTACGGTGGGGTTGACCGTGGTCACTTGGACCGCCCCGGGCTGGAAGATGACCGAGCCGAGCGGGAGCTGGCCGGTCCTTGCCGTCCCTTCGGCAGCCTGGAGCTTGGTCACCGCCGATTCGGTAGCGGATGTGAAGCTGTCGCCCTTCAGCTCTTTGCCATAGCCCAGGGCATCGAGGTCCATGTTGAGGGCCGCCACGTCGGGCCCGGGGGGCATACCGGGCATGAAAGCCCGCCAAGGCGTGATGTCACCGTAAAGGAGCGGCGTCGGCTGGCCGTTTATGGCCCAGAGCCCCTGGCCTTGGCTTATCACCTGGCCGACCTGGGGCAGCTCGGTGTAGGTGGCCACTTGCGCGGCGCCGGTCCCGGCACTACCCGAGGGGCCCCCGCCACCCGAGCTGCCCGGTCCGCCGCCCGCTCCACCTCCGCCACCCGAGCTACCCGATCCGCCGCCCGCTCCACCTCCGCCACCCGAGCTACCCGATCCGCCGCCCGCTCCACCTCCGCCACCCGGGCTGCTGGCCACGCTCACCTGCGAGCGGTCAGCCGCCAGGTTGGCCTGGTCCTGAGAGAGCACCAGTTGGGCCGCGTGCACTTCGGCTTCGGCCTGTTGCAGCGACTGGGCGTCCTTGGCGCTCGTGCCGCTCACGGCCTGGTCGCCGGACTGCGCCACGGCGCCAGCCTGCTGGGCGGCCTGGGCATTTTTTGCCTTGGTCGCAGAAACGGCTTGTTCTGCCGCCTGCAACTGGGCCTGCGCCTGCTGGGCGGCCTGGGCATTTTTTGCCTTGGTCGCAGAAACGCCTTGTTCTGCCGCCTGCAACTGGGCCTGCGCCTGCTGGGCGGCCTGGGCATTTTTTGCCTTGGTGACCGACACGTTCGCCTGGTCAGCACTTAGGGCATCTTGGTCGGCCGTCACTTTCTGCTGGTCGGCGGTCACGGTGGCCTGGTCCTGGGCCACCGCGGTGATGTCAGCCGAACAGGCCGCACCGGCCGAGCTCGTGGACTTGGCGGTCCCCGACGCGTCGCTCGCGCCCGGCGAGCCGGCTCCACCGCTGCCCTGGCAGTCGACCACCTCTTTTTGCTGGGCCGCGGTGAACGTCGCCTGGTCGGAGGAGAGCTGGGACTGGTCCGAGCTCAGGGTCGAGGCGGCGTTCGCCGAAGCAGTCTCTGCCTGGGCGAGGGCCTGGGCGGCGGACTGCTCGGTCACCTGCAAGGAGGCATTGTCGGCACTCGCCTGCTGTTCTGCTTGGGCGAGCGCTTGGCTATCAGACTTTTCGGTGCCCGAGAGCGCGGCCCTGTCAGCAGAAACCGCCTGCTCTGCTTGCGCGAGGGCCTGGGCGTTGGACTTCTTGGCCTGTTGCAAAGCCGAGCCGTCCGAGGTTGCCGCCTGCTCTGCCTGCGCCAGAGCTTGGGCATTGGACTTCTCCGCAGTGGAAAGCGCGGCCTTGTCGGCAGAAGCAGCCTGTTCGGCTTGGCTGAGCGTGTGGGCATTGGACTTCTCCGTCACCGAAAGCGCTCCTTTGTCGGCCGAGGCGGCTTGCTCTGCCTGTGACAAGGCCCGCGCGTTGGACTTCTCCGTCGCCTGGAGCGAGCCCTGGTCGGCGCCGGCCGCCTGGACGGCCCCGGTCATCCCTTGAGAGTTGACGGCCAGAAGAGCGTTCACCGCCGCCTCGTCGGAAGCGAGGTTCTGCTTGGCCGCTGCCACCTGGTCCTCGTCTTGGACGAGGGTGGTGCTGCCGGTGCCCGCCGGCATGACCACGTCGGTCGCGCTCGCGTTGCCGGTAGCCCCGTACCCGAGCGTCCCTTGGACCTCGGTCTGGGAATCGAGGGTCTCGCGTTGGACCGTCGCATAGGAGATCGGGTAGGCGTTGTCGGCGACGCCAGAGCTCGACTTGTGGCTACCAGCAAAGGGGTCTGTCACGGCCACGGCCGCTCCGGCAGCGATCACCAGGGCCACGCCAGCACTGACAAGCACACGCCGGCGCGGCCACTTCCTTGGCGCCTTTCCCCTTTCCTCGCCGGCGTTGCGGACGGGACCTTGGGCGCCCATGACGGGCAACGGGCCAGTGGACGGGGCGGTCATCGTGCAAGAGCCTCCCTTCAGCCTCCGATAGACCCGGCGATGGTCGGCGGGAGGAGCGACCGGCAGGCCCCGAGCGCCGACTGGAACTGCGGAGAGTTGACGTTGACGCCCTTCAGGTACTGTCTTGCGGCCGACATTGCCCCGGAGCCGAGCGTCAGGTCAGGGAAGCTGGGCTCCCCGTGCTTACGCATACATGCCGAAAACTTGAGCATTTCTGCGTTGTCCTGGGCGACCTGTGATGCGCTCGCCTTGGGCTTGAGGGCTTGGCAGGCTTGCTGGGCAGCCTGGAACTGGGGGGAGTTGCGGTTGAGCTTGGCCAGCGCCGAGATCGGGAAGGAGCCCGTGCTGTCGGGATCAGGAAAGCCCGGCTCACCGTTCTTGCGCATGCACTGGGCGTAAGCCAGCGCTACTTGCTGGTTTACGCCGCTGGTGCCAGCCACGGCGGGGCCGGTCTGTGGCGTCGCCGTGGTGGTGGTCTTGCCGACCTGAGCGACCCCGACCGACTTGCTCGCGCCGGTACCGGCCCCGCAGGCGCCAAGCAGGACGGCCATGCTCATCGCCGCTAGGCATTTCACGGCCGCTCCGGCACGCGGCAATCGCCCGAGAGGTGCTCTGGAGATGCTCATGGCGACCATGATGGGCACCGCGTATTCGAACGACGTTCAAAATCGGTGAGAGTTGCGTGTGAACACTCGCTCAGTTGCTGAGGGGCGGGCCGCCCGTGGCCGGCGCCGGCGGCGATTGAATGATCGGAGCAGCTATGTCCTCTGGCTTCCCTGCGATGAGGTCGGTTGTCCTCGACACGTTGCACCCACGAGATCTCGCCGAGTTCTACCGCGCGCTCCTCGGGTGCTCATACCGTCCAGGGGACGAGCCCCCGGCCGAAGGCGACCCTGACCCCAAGGGCGCCGACTGGCTCGTGCTCCTTCCTCCTGACGGTCATGGCCGCCTCGCGTTCCAACGTGTGGATCGGCTGGAGGAGCCGACCTGGCCGGACGCCGCGGTCCCCCAGCAGCTTCACCTCGACCTCTCGGGGCCGAAAGCGACCGTCCGCGGTGGCCGTCCGGGCCAGCTGCTTAAGGCGCTTGGAAAGCGGGCGTACTGTGCTGGGACCCGCTTCGTCCTTTCCTGTGGTCGCCGCGCTCCGGAGCCACCCCGCCGTGACGATGACCGAGCCGCAACCAGTTCCTCCCGTGGGGGACGCTTCGCTACTGGCCACCCTCCGCCGACTTGCTGTAAGGCAGGCCGGGCGGTACCAGCAGCTCGCAGATCTCCCGCGCCCGGCGGAACTGCGTCGAGTTGGCGTCCATGCCACTGGGGATGGGGAAGTTGACGTTGCCACCTGAAAAGACCGGGTCGGCGAAGCCAGCAATGCCGTGGCTGCGCATGCATTCGGCCGCCTTCAGGTAATCCGCCTGGTCATGGGTGGACATCTGAGGAGGCGCTGTGTGTGCTGGGGCATACTTCGCTGGTGGCGGGCATCTTGGGATGGGTGGTCGGGAAACGGGTCCTGGTCCCCCTCCAACGGGTCACCGGAGCTGCACGGCGAGCCTCCCAAGAACACCTCGACGAGCGCATCCATCTCGACGGGCCATGTGACGAACTGAAGGAGCTAGCGGACACCTTCGACGAAATGCTGGACCGCCTTGCCCGGGCCTTCGTCAGCCAGCGGCGGTTCGTGGCGAACGCCTCGCACGAACTACGGACCCCGCTTACCTCGATGCGCACCCTGATCGACGTGGCGATGGCCAAACCCACCAGGACGACAGAACAACTGGAGACGCTTGTGGCCCGGGTCCGTGAGGCCGTGGGGCGATCACAGGCGATCGTCGACGGC
>JAKACE010000235.1 GCA_021821705.1 Actinomycetes bacterium
GCGGGGGCGCCGGGCGCGCCAGGCGGCAGCACCTCTGGCCGAGCTCGGCAACGACCCCGTCAGTGGCAACCCCGTGGTCGTCAAGGACGGGCGCTTCGGCCCCTACGTCACCGACGGCACGGTCAATGCCTCGCTCCGGCGGGGCGACAGCATAGAGACGCTGACGATCGAGCGGGCCGCTGAACTGCTTGCCGACCGTCGCGCCCGTGCCGAGGCGGAGGGGGCCACCGGCACGGGCCGGCGCCGGGGCCGGGCTGCCAGCAAGGCGCCGGCGACCAAGGAGGCGACGAAGGCGACCAAGGCCTCGACGGCGGCTGGCAAAGCAACGGCAGTGACGAAGAAGACGACCAAGAAGGTTGCCGGGGCCAAGAAGGTTGCCGGGGCCAAGAAGGCAAGCGGGGCCAAGAAGGCAAGCGGGGCCAAGAAGGCAAGCGGGGCCAAGAAGACGGTGACCGCCAAGTCGGCAAGGTCTGGCGAACCGGGAGCCGCCGGCTGAGCCGTAGGTGGGGGCGCACGAGTTGCGCCAGGGCCGCAGAGGGCCCGGTTGTCAGGGCTTCGGTGCGCTCCCAGGCATCGGAGGGAACTCGAGACGGGCCATGCCGGGTGCCGGGACCACCGAGCCCGCCCCGGACGTCGCCGGCACGATGAAAGCAGTCGCCGGCCCCACGAAGATGTCGCCCACTCCGACGTCGGCGATGATCGAGAGGCGGGGGTGGGCGCTCGAACCGACGAACACCTGCGTCCGGCCGACGCCGGTGTGCGCCGTTACCGCCACGGGGATGCCTGAAGGCACCTCTACCTGGAGACGTCCCAGCCCGACGCTCACGTGGACCGTGCGCTTCGTCGGCAGGCTCCGGAGCGCGGAAAGGTCGAGGTCGAGCCGGCCCACGCCCAGGTGGTAGTTGGACTGCAACTGGGCGGCGCTGGCCGGGGCGTAGGAAGTGGCGCCTATGCCGCCACCCAGGGACGCGCCGCTGCCTACTGTCACCCCGACGGCCGAAAGGACGCAGGCCAGGAGCAAGGCCATGCACAGGGCCAGCATGAGAGCCGGCGTTCGCCGCCTGCGGCGCTGGGCCGGCGGGACGGGCAGAGGGCCGGCATGGGCGCCGGCGGTACCACTGTCTGCAGGCAGCCCGGCGGCGGCCAACTGGCTGGCGGCCCACCCCGCCGCGGCCGAGCGGGCCTCGGCCCAATCGGCCTCTTCCTGGCTGGTTGGTCGCGACGAGGCTGCCGCCCCGAACGGCGCAGCCCCGTCCGGCACGGGCTCAGGGCCCCGAGCCCCGGAGGGTGGGCTGTCGGTCGGCGTGGCGGTGCTCTCCGGTCCAGCCGGGGGCGCCCCTGCAGGTTCGCCGATGTACGGCAGGGGCCCTGTTGCGGGGCCGGCGCCTCCCGTCGGGGCGGCTCCAGGGCTGGGGGCCGGCCCGGCCGGGAAGCCCTGTGGGCCTGGCGAGGGTTGCACCCAGGGCGGCCCGGCCTGGCCCCAGCGGCGGGCACGCCGGCGGGACACCAAGAGCATGGCCAGGACGGTGACCACGACCCACGCCGGCCAGTGCACACCGCGGCCCAGACCGACGTACCAGATGAGGGCCAGAGTGGCGGCGCCGAGCACCAAGGCCCAGGACCGGGCACCGGTGTCCCAGTCGTGCCATGGGCGCCCACCGAACACGCCTCCTGCCGGTGGTGGTCCCTGGTCCGGTCGCGGTTGGCCCATGGGCTGGCCCGGCTGGGCCGTGGGCGGGCCCTGCTGGTAATAGGGGCGGCCGTAGCCACGGCGATGATGGTGACCTGCAAAGGGGCCGCACCCACCGGTGTAGGCGTCGTCGTATGGCCCCGGCCCCGGAGCCCCGTAGCGTCCCGGGCCCGGGTATTGCCCTTGGGCGCCGTAGGGCACCTGGCCCCCGTACGGGCCCTGCTCGACGTACGGGCCCTGTGGGGGGTAGGGCCCGTACCAGCGGGGCTCCTCGGGAACGAGCGCCCAGGCGAACAGGTAGAGGACGATGCCTCCTATGCCGGCGAGGAACAGCACCGACACGAAGACGAACGCGACCCGCAGCACGGTGGCGTCTATGCCGAGGTACTCGGCGAGGCCTCCGGCGACGCCGCCGAGCCGCCGGTTGGCGCTGCTGCGGCGCAACCTTCTCGGGCCTGGCGTGTAGGGGGGCTGAGGGGGAGGAGGGTAGGCGTAACCCTGTGGCTGCATAACCACGATCTTCCTACTGGAGCTGCGCTGTTGGTATCGGGGCAACCCCGGGGAGCGCCCTGATGGCGCCAACGCAGGGACCAGGGTAGGTCCCGGGCCGGGCCTGGTCGTCGCACGGCGGCAGGAGTGAGACTATGGGACTATCACCTACAGCCCGGGCCTCAACCGTGGCGGCGGCCAGCCTCCGCCGCCGTCGCCGGCGGCCGCCCCCCTCCGGTCGGAGGTTGCGGCGTCGGGCAACGCCGCGCCAGGCTCCGGCCAGCACCGGCCCGGCATGCGCGGCCCTGGAACGCTGCCGCGCTGGTGGGCCGGGCCCTCGCGGCTGCGCCGTCCGGCGAACGGCCGGGTCCTGGCCGGTGTCGCCCCCGTCGTGGCCGAGAACCTGGGCGTCAACGCACTGGCGGCGCGGGTGGCCTTCGTCGTCCTGAGCTTCTGCGGCGGTCTCGGTATCTTCCTGTACCTCGCCGGGTGGCTGCTGGTCCCCACAGAGGGCGAAGCGGTGCCCATCCTGCGCGCTGCCCGGGCCGACAAGCGCACCGTGGCCCTCACGGCGGCTGCGGCCAGCATGCTCGGTGCGTTGATCCTGGCGGGCGAGGCCCTGGGCCTCCCCGCCCCCTTGGCCGCTCTGGTGCCGGGGGTCGAAGCCCTGGCCATGCTGGTAGCGGTCTGGCGTCACGCCGGCCCGGAGGACCGGGCCTCGGCCCAGCGCTTCGCCGCCCTCTTGAGCGCGGGGGGAGCGGTCGTGCCCACCCGCCGGCGCCTGGTGGTGACGGCTGCCCGGCTCCTGGCCGGTCTGGCACTGGTGGCGGTCGGGATGTCCACGCTGCTGGCCCCCAAGCACCTCAACCACACGGACATAACCGTCGCCATGGCCGCGGTCGGCGTGATCGGCGGGGTGTCACTGGTGCTCGCCCCGTGGTGGTTCCGCCTGGGGCGTGACCTGGCGGCTGAGCGACGCGAGAGGGCGCGGGCGCAGGAGCGGGCCGAGATGGCGGCCCACTTGCACGACTCGGTGCTGCAGACCCTGGCTCTGATCCAGCGCTCGGCCTCCGACCCCCAGCAGGTACAGCGCCTGGCCAGGGCGCAGGAGCGCCAGTTGCGCACCTGGCTGTTCGACCAGGGGGCCAGCCGGTCGCCGGGCGCGGCAGGCGAGGCCCTGACGCTGGCTAAAGCTCTGGAAGCGGTGCAGCAGGAGGTCGAGCGCGACCACGGCTCGAGGGCGGAGGTCGTGACGGTCGGCGACGCTGTGCTCGACGAGGGTCTGAGGGCACTGGTTTCGGCAGCGCGCGAAGCTGTTGTCAACGCAGCCAAGTGGTCAGGAGCGGAGATGGTCTCGGTGTACGCAGAGGTCGAACCGGACACCGTGTCGGTGTTCGTGAGGGACAAGGGACGTGGCTTCGACCCGGAGGCCGTTGCCGGTGACCGCAAGGGCCTGAGCGAGTCCGTGCTCGGCCGCACCCGCCGTCACGGTGGTACTGCCGCCGTGCGCAGCGCCCCAGGCAAGGGGACCGAGGTCGCCCTGTCGATGCCCCGCCGGAGGGCATCGTGAGCTCGCCCGGTGCAGCGCCCACCCCCGGCGCTGCCCTCAAGTTGTTCCTGGTGGACGACCACCAGTTGTTCCGGGCCGGGGTTCGCCACGAGCTTTCGGCCACCGGCCAGGTCGAGATAGTGGGGGAGGCCGGCGACGTCGCCGGCGCTGTCGCCCAGGTACCCCGGCTGGCTCCCGACGTGGTGCTGGTGGACGTCCACATGCCCGACGGGGGTGGGCCCGAGGTCGTGCGCCAGGTACTGGCTTCGTGCCCGGCCGTGAGGTTCCTGGCGCTTTCGGTCTCGGACGCGGCCGAGGACGTCATAGAGGCCATCAGGGCCGGGGCGCGAGGGTACGTGACCAAGACCATCTCGACCGAGGAGCTTCTCGAGGCACTACGGATGGTCGCCGACGGCGACGCCGTGTTCTCGCCCCGGCTGGCCGGCTTCGTTCTCGACGCGTTCGCCGCCGCCCCGGGCACTACGACTGTCCATCTCGATCCCGAACTGGACCAGCTGACCAGCCGGGAGCGCGACGTGCTCAGGCTCATAGCCCGCGGCTACGCCTACAAGGAGGTGGCGAGGGAGCTGTACATCTCGGTCAAGACGGTGGAGACCCACGTTTCTGCCGTGCTGCGCAAGCTCCAGCTCTCCAACCGCCACCAGCTGACCCGCTGGGCCATGGAACGCCGCCTCGTGCCACCAGGCAACTACTGACAGCCGGGGAACCGCCGGCTGCCGAGCGCGACGGGGGAGGTCGGGCCCAGTTGCCAGCTTGACCGGGTGGCCCGCTTCATCGTGCTCGAGGGGGG
>JAKACE010000236.1 GCA_021821705.1 Actinomycetes bacterium
TGAACCGCTCGGCCGGTTGCGACCCCCTCTGCTCGAACGGCACCAGGGGGAACACCGCGCCCAGCCTTTCGAGCACCTCGCCGGCCGGCACCACCCGGTCGGCGGACCACTCCCCAGCGCCGTCCAAAGGCATGAACTCGATGAACCTCACCTCCACCCCGCGCTCGCGGCCGAACCGAGCCAGGTCGACCACCTCGTCGTCGTTGAAGCCTCTCACCATTACGGCGTTGAGCTTCACGGGCGCCAAGCCGGCAGCGACGGCGGCGTCGATGCCCTCCAACACCTGGGCGAGCGCGTCGCGCCCGGTGATCTCGGCGAAGCGGTCCGGCCTCAGGGAGTCGAGCGACACGGTCGCCCGGTGCAGGCCGGCGGCGGCCAGCAGGCCGGCCAGGCGGCTCAGGGTGGAGCCGTTGGTCGTGATCGACAGCTCCACGGGCAGGCGCGCAAGCCTGCGCACCAGCTCGGGCAGTTGGGCACGCGCCGTTGGCTCTCCCCCGGTGATACGCAGGCTCGTAAGGCCGAAGCGCTCGACGAAGATGCGCGCTACCCGCTCGATCTCCTCGAAGGTGAGGATCTCCTGGCGGGGCAGCCAGTGCATGTCCTCCTCGGGCATGCAGTAGCGACAGCGGAAGTTGCAGCGGTCCGTTACCGATACCCGCAGGTCGAGGACCTGCCTGCCGAAGCTGTCGACGAGGGGACGGACCACAGTGAGCCCAGGCTAACGTCCTGGCGCGAACAATTCCGGGCCGGGCGGCCGGGAAATGTGGGTGGCAGCCCTCAGGTGGGCCGCTGACCAGCTGCGATGACGGTGCGCCGGCCGGAGACGAGCCCTGGCCTCCCCGAGCTCGTGGGCAGAGGGCTCAGCCCCGCTGGAGGCGCTCGATGAGGAACTTGCGGAAGGCCGGCCCCAGGTCGTCGCGCTCCAGGGCCAGCTCGACCGTGGCCCGCAGGTAGTCCAGCTTGTTGCCGACGTCGAAGCGGCCATCCCGGAAGGTATAGCCGTAGACGGGCTCGCGCTCGGCCAGGGCCTTGATGGCATCTGTCAGCTGGATCTCTCCACCACGCCCGGGCTCGGTGGCCGCGAGCACTTCGAAGATCCCGGGCGAGAACACGTAGCGGCCCATGACAGCCAGGTTGGAGGGCGCTTCCGAGGCCGGGGGCTTCTCGACCAGGTCGAGCACCCGCACGATGTTGCTCTCCAGCGGCTCCACCGCTGCGCAGCCGTAGGAGGAGATGTCGCCCTCGGGGACCTCCTTGAGGGCTATGACACTGTGGCCGTAGTGCTCGAAGGCAGCGAGCATGCCGGCGAGGATGCCGGAACCGGGGTGCATGATGTCGTCGCCCAGCAGCACAGCGAACGGGGCGTCGCCTACGTGCTCGGACGCGACCGCGACGGCGTGCCCGAGGCCCTTGGGGTCACCCTGGCGGACGTAGTGGATGTCGGCCATCTCGGCGATGCGGCGCATCTCGGCCAGCTCGTCGGCCTTTCCACCCTGCTCCAGGTAGTACTCGAGCTCGAACGAGCGGTCGAAGTGGTCCTCCAGGCTGCGCTTGCCCCGGCCGGTGATCACCAGCAGGTCGTTGATGCCGACGGACACGGCCTCTTCGACCACGTACTGGATGGCCGGCTTGTCCACCAGCGGCAGCATCTCCTTCGGCTGGGCCTTGGTGGCTGGCAGGAACCTGGTGCCCAGGCCGGCGGCGGGGATCACGGCCTTGCGAACTCGGTTGGCCATCGGACCTGTCTCCTTTGGGGTCACGGCGCCTTTGGGGTCACGGCGCCTCGGTGGCCGGGTGGATGGAGCGTCACCGGGCACCCTGTTCTACCACCCCGAACGGCAGGCGAACCATGGGCCCCCAGTGCGTCGCCGCCGGTCCCACGGCGACTGCGGGCCTCCCCGTCGAGCCGCCCAGGCGGGGCGGCTGCGGGCCCTACCGAGGGCACGGTGCCTGAGGGGGCGCCACCTTGGCGGCTTGCCGACTAGTCAGGCCACGAACGAGCACTACGCTGTACACTTAGCAGCCGAAGGTCAAGAGTGCTAACGAAAGGGCAGCTTCACCAATGCCAACGTACGAGTACGCCTGCAGGACCTGCGGAGAGCACCTCGAAGTCGTGCAGTCGTTCAAGGACAGCCCGCTGACCCAGTGCCCGGCCTGTGGCGGCCAGCTGCGCAAGGTCTTCGGCAACATCGGCATAACGTTCAAGGGGAGCGGCTTCTACAAGACCGACAGTCGCTCGGAGGGGCGCAAGGCGTCCCACAAGACGGCTGCCGAGAGCGCTGGGGCTTCCTCGAGCGGTTCGGGCAGCTCCGCCGGCTCGACCTCCTCGACCAGCTCGGGCACGTCCACTTCGCCGGCACCCAAGAGCGAGACCAAGTCGTCGGGCTCGGGGACGGTCGCCGCCGCCTCCTGACGAGGCTCGCCCCTGGCTGCCCCGGGCTCCTGACGACGCCGGTCCCGGGTCAGGTGCCGGCGGCGTCCAGGCCCGTGCCCACCGGGCAGGACACTCCCGTGCCCCCCAGGCCGCAATAGCCGTTGGGGTTCTTGGCCAGGTACTGCTGGTGGTAGCCCTCGGCGTACCAGAATGGCCCAGCCGGGGCGATCTCGGTCGTCACCGGCGGGTACCCGGCCCGGCTCAGGACCTCCGCGTAGGCCTGTCGGGAGGTCTGGGCTGCCTCGAGCTGCCCGTCGGAGAAGGTGAAGACGGCGGAGCGGTACTGCGTGCCGACGTCGTTGCCCTGGCGCATTCCCTGCGTGGGGTCGTGGTTTTCCCAGAAGATCTGTAACAACCGCCCGTAGCCGACCACGGACGGGTCGAAGACCACCAGGACGGTCTCGGCGTGACCGGTCAGGCCGGTGCACACCCTCTCGTACGACGGGCTCTGAGCATGTCCGCCCGAATAGCCCACCGCTGTCACCAGCACCCCCGGCGTCTTCCAGAAGACCCGCTCGGCCCCCCAGAAGCAGCCCATGGCGAACATCGCCTTCTCCGAACCCTCCGGGAACGGACCGCCCAGGGCGGCGCCGTTGACATAGTGGTGCAGGTCGACCTCCGGCTGGACGGCCACGTCAGGCCCCGCTCATGGACATCTCGGAGATGGCCAGGGTCAGCCCCGCTGCGGAGGACGGCAGCCACTCGACATCGTTGCCCACAGCCACGACCCCCTGCAGCATGCGCTGGATGCTCGAGGCGATGGTGACCTCGCGCACCGGTGCGCCGGGTGCTCCGCCACTGACGAGGACGCCCTCCGCCCCGACTGAGAAGTCACCGCTGACCGGGTTGACCCCCGAGTGCAGCCCGCTGACGGACTGGACCAGGAGGGCGTCGCCGACCTGGGCCAGCACCTCCTCGGGGCTGGCGGTGCCAGGCACAATGTGCAGGGCACGGGCACCGACGCCCGGGGCCGATTTGAACCCGGCACGCACGGCGCTGGCAGTGGATGCGGTCCCTGCGCGGCGTGCAGAGGTGCTGTCGTACAGGAAGCCGGCCAGCACTCCGGAGCCGATCAACAGGTTGCGCCGGCAGGCGAGCCCCTCGTCGTCGAAAGCGGAGGCGCCCCACGCCCGGGCGTCGGTCGGGTCGTCGACGAGGCTGACCCCGCTCGCCGCCACCGCCTCGCCGACGCGGTCAGCGAACAACGAGATGCCCTTCAAAACCATCTCGCCGCTCAGCACAGAGCCGAGAAGGCTGATGAGCTGGGCGCTCACCCTTGGTTCGAACACGACCGGGAGGCGGGCCGAAGCCGGCTTGCGCGCACCCAACAGGCGCACCGCCCGCCTGACGGCGTCCGCTGCCGCCTTGTCCGGGTCCAGCTCGGAGGGTGAGCGACCGACGCTGTAGCCATAAGCCGTCTGGCTCTCCGTGCCTTCGCCCGCCACCGCCACGGCCGAGACGAAGCAGGCAGTGGAACGGTCGGTGGCGGTGACACCGAGCGAGCTGGCAAGGGCCATCTCGCCGGCCACATCACCCCACGTGGCCTGCTCGACGAGCCTGATCCTGCGGTCACCGGCCTTCACGCGGCGTTCCAGGTCGAGTGCGGCGGCTACCTTGTCGGCCGCAGGGAAGGCGGCCAGGTCGTCGCGCCACAGGTCGAGCAGCGCCGGGCTGGCACCGTCGGGCACCGGGAGGCCGATCCAGTCCTCGGCCGTGGCGAAGCCGGCATTGTCTCGCGCCTCCTCGAGGGTCTCGGTCAGCGCCGGCTCGTCCAGGGCCCCGGCATAGGCGAAGCCCTGCCTGCCGTTGGCGACGACGCGGATGCCGGCACCGGCCGACGTCGCCGACGACAGGGACTCGACCTCGCCCTCGTACACCCTCACCTCGGTCTCGGTGCCCCGGGAGAGGTAGACCTCGACGTCCTCGCCGTCGCGCGCCCACCCGGCGACGCGCCGGGCCAGCTCCAATAGCTCGCTCACCGGGCCGTCCCCCCGATGGTGAGGGCCTTCACCCGCAGGGTCGGCTGGCCCATGCCCACTGGCACACCCTGACCCTGCTTGCCGCAGGTCCCCGGCCACCCCATGGCGAAGTCGTTGCCGATCACG
>JAKACE010000237.1 GCA_021821705.1 Actinomycetes bacterium
GGGCAGCGACACCTCTGGCGCCTTTCTAGAGGTCGCCGACACCGGGAGCGGGATCCGCCCTGAGGACCTGCGCCACATCTATACCCGGTTCTGGCGGGGTGACCGCTCGCGTTCGCGAGCCACCGGCGGGAGCGGGATCGGCCTGGCCATCGTGCGCGAACTGGTGCGTGCCCACCAAGGCCACATCGACCTCGAGAGCGCCCCGGGGCGGGGCTCACGCTTCCGGGTGGTGCTGCCGGCGCTCCGGGCTCCTTACCCTTTGCGTACGCCCCAGGCCATCGATCAGCCGACAACACCCCGAAACTAAAGAGCTGGTTCACGAGAAGCGCAGAGGTTCTTCACGAGATCTTCTCACCCCGGCCCGAAGCTCGGAGACATGACTGACTACGGCTACGGGCTGTGGGAGCTCGTCATCTTCAACTCGGTGCTGATGATCGCCTTCGCCTTCAGCTTCTTCCGCCCCCGTTCCAAGCTCGACTGGCGCGCCTTCGGAGGCTTCTCGGCCTTCATCGTCGCCCTCTTCACCGAGATGTACGGCTACCCGTTGACGATCTACCTGTTGACCGGCCCGCTGGCCGGCCTGGTGCCGGGGGTCAACTTCTCGCACAGCGACGGCCACCTGCTGAACGACCTCGTCGGCTGGAAGGGCAACCCCCACCTGAGCCCGTTCCACATCGCCAGCTACGTCGTGATCATCGCTGGGTTCTGGACCGTGTACGCCGGTTGGAAGGCACTGTTCGCCGCCGGCAAGAGCGGTGAGCTGGCCACGACCGGGCCGTACGCACATGTGCGCCACCCCCAGTACCTCGGCTTCATCTTGGTGATGGCCGGCTTCCTTCTGCAGTGGCCGACACTGGTGACCCTGGCCATGTTCCCGGTGCTGCTGGTCGTGTACGCCCGCCTGGCTACCCGCGAGGAGCACTCGGTCCGGGCCGAGTTCGGCGACGAGTACGACGCCTGGGCCGCGCTGACGCCCCGGTTCTGGCCCCGCTGGCGGACGTTGCGGCGCGCCGGTCCCCCAGGGTGGGCCCTCGGCCCCCGCTTGATGCTCGCCCGGGCCCACATGGCGCTGCGCCGTCACCGGCCCTCAGTGTCGAGCGCCGAGCCCGATGTCCCCGAGGAAGAAGGCCCGCCCTCGGTCCCGGCGGCCAAGACGCCAGGCAGCAGCCCTCACCGGCGGCCTGCTCCGGCCCCGACTGCCCTGGCTCGCTCTGGCGCAGCCGCGCCTGGGCAGAGCCAAGACCGGGGCCCGACGTCATGAGCCGGGCCGCGAGCACCCCGTGGGGGGACCTCGACGAGTGCCAGGCGATCGAGGACGACCTCGCCTGCCTGGCGGCCGGGGCCCTGCCAGCCGGCGAGCGAGCTCGGGCTCTCGCCCATGCCGGCTCGTGCCCCCGCTGCGCCGCCGAACTGGCTGCCCTCGCGGCCACCGCCGACGCTCTACGGCGCCTCCCGGCGGAGCGCCCCGGCGTGTGGACCATGCAACCGAGCCTACAAGAACGGCAGAAATTCTTCACGAAATCTTCGTAGCCGGGACCGAAGCTCGGCTCATGAACGAAAGGCGCCCCGTGATGCTGCTCAGCTCGACCAGACAGAGCGGCGGCCCGCTTGGGCGGGCTCCGGCCCACGAGGTGCGGGTGCGGGTCCGAGGTGGCTACGACCCCGACCTCATCCGCTCCGAGGCGGGTGTCCCTCTGCGGCTTTGGTTCCGGCGGGAGGAGTCGTCGTCCTGCTCCGAACAAGTGGTCTTCCCCGCCTTCGGCAGGAGCGCCACCCTCCCCCGAGGAGAACAGGTCGCCATCGACCTCCTCCCCGATGTCCCGGGCGAGTACGAGTTCACCTGCGGGATGGGAGTACTGAAGGGTCGCCTCTTCGTCTCCCCCGGACGCCACCGCCCGGTGGAGGAGATCGCGCCCGCCACGGCTGCCGAGCAAGCACCTGTCGAGTGGTGGCTGGCCGCTGACGCCGGGACCAGCCAGGGTCGGCTGCTCGGCCAACCCGGGGCCGGCGGGCCCTTGGGCAACTCGAAAGACAACCAAAGAGAGGACTGTTCATGAGCACCACGACATCCACGGGCACGACCGCGCCGACAAGAGCCGGTCGCTTCCAGCGGCCCAAAGTCAACCTCAGCCGCCAGGAGCGCGTGCTGCACGACCATACCGGCCACGAGGCGGCAGGGCCCCACGGGCACACGAGAGGGCGCGGTCACGGCCTCATGATGATCGCCTGCTGCATCCCGATGCTCGTGATAGCGGTGGTCCTGGTGGCGGCCGGCGTAGTGAGCGCCGGCTTCATAATCGTGGCGCTCGCATGCACGGCGATGATGGCCGTCATGCACCTCGGGATGGGCCACGGGGGCCACGGTGGCGGGGGCCACGGCGGCCAGGGTGTGGACGCGCCTGAGCGATAGCAGAGACGATGGCTCGAGCATCCACCAAGGGTGGCCCTCCGGGCCGCCCCGGTATCGGTCGCCGGTCAGCACCGACCACCCGGGGAACTGCCAGGTTGGCGGCATGGCCTCCGACCAGGCCCGCCGAGTGCTGTCCCCGGCTCAGGCCGAACGCTGGGCGGCGCGCAGCACGCTGAGGTAGCGCCGGGGTGCCCGGTCGCCCATGGCCGTACGGACACGCTCCGCTATGGCGTCGAGAAGGGGCTCCCGGATGTCGGCGCCCAGCCTCCGGTAGACCGACGTCGAACGCAGGAGGTCGGCGAAGCCCTCCCCGTCGAACCACTTGACGTGGGGGTAGAAGCGGACGGTCGTCGGACCGAAGAGCGCCCCCGGCGGCTGGGCCCGCTCGACGGTCCCCCAGCCCTCGTCCGTGGCCAGGATCTCGGCCTCCAGGGGCGGATGGCCCCAGTCCGGGTTGCCGGGGCTGTACCGCTCGTGTATGTCGGCCGTTGCCGCGTAGACCTCCGGCTCGCCCTCACGGCGTACGACGACGTTGGCCAGCAACACGATCCAACCCTGCGGGCGGAGCAGGTCGTGGGCGCGGGCCCAGCCGATGGCGGGGTCGACCCAGTGCCACGCCGACGCCGCCAGGACGGCGTCGAACATCCTGGCACGGTCATCCCAGTCCTCGAAGCGCGCCGTCTCGACCTCGACGCCTGGCAAGCCGGCCAGGTTGCGCCGGGCGAGCGCCGCCATGCCCGGGCCCGCCTCCACGGCGGTGACCGAGCACCCGAGGCCGGCGAGCGGGCGAGTGGCCTGGCCGGTACCAGGACCGACCTCGAGCACGCAGGAGCCCTCACCGATCCCGCTGATGGCGGCCAGGTCGGCGAACAGCTCTTCGGGGTAGGCCGGCCGCACGCGGTCGTACAGCTCGGGCACCTCGTCGAAAAGCAGGCCGAGGTGGCGGTCGGGCCCGGGCATCCCACCATGCTGCCACAGCATCCTGAGAACGCAATCGAGGTCACGTCCGTCACCTGCGCGACGCAGCGACCCGGAGCTATCAGGTGCCGCCTCCCCGCCTTGCCCGGACATGGCGGAGGGAGCCGGCCGCCGCCGTTGGCAGGCTCAGCTCCGAAAGGAGCAAGGAGCCGTCGATTACGGCCGCGGCCACGTCCACGAGACGCAGGTCGTTGTCACGGGCATGAGCACGCAACGTCACGAACGCCAGCTCCATGCTCACCCCGGCCCTGTCGGCAACTATCCCCTTCGCCTGCTCGACGGCGACGCGGCTGTTGAGTGCCTGTTGGAGCTGTTGGTCGAGAAGCCCGGCCTCGCGCCAAGGACGGTGCTGCAGGACGGCGATGGTGGCCACGTCAGCCAATGCCTGGGCGTTGTCGACGTCGGCAGGTCGCATCTGGGCCGGGTCGATGTGGAACAGGTCAAGGGCGCCGATGACGGCCCCGTGCAGCCGTAGCGGCACAGCCTGGACCGAGCGGTAGCCGGCAGCCAGCGCTTCGGCGCCGAAGCCGGGCCAACGCTGCGCCACCAGGGACAGGTCCTGGGCTCCTACGGCGTTGCCGCTGCGGTAGCAATCGATGCAGGGGCCATGGCCGGACTGCAGCTCGAGGAGCTCCAGGGCCCGCATGGCCTCACTGGACGAGGCCACCACCCGCAGTTCGCCGTCGGGGCCAGCCAGCATGAAGCCTGCTGCCGCTGCCCCGAACAGCTCGACGCAGCGCTCGGCCAGCCAGGTCAACAGGTCCACCGCGTCGAAATCTGCGACCAACATGTCCGTCAGTTCGACAAGCGTCTTGGCCAGGAGCATCTCTCTCTGCACGGGTTCGTCGGCCTGGTCCTCGCCCGCCGGCGGCGCCCCCCCGAACGGCGCTGCCAACGACAACTTGGGCTTCCGGGCGCCCGTGGTGCCTCGCCCCTGGGCCACTTCGGGCGAGCCGGCTTCGCCCTCGGTCTCGGCGCTCCTACCCATTGTCGGAACAGTTCCGGGGACCGCCAGCGCGTCGAGATCGCGCGGCGGTGGCGATGACCACGCCGGTGGCGATCGAGCTCTTCTTCGCCGGCGCGGCCGTGAGCCTCGCTTCGAGCTGGATCGTCGTGTCGCGCATCGAGCGCGTGGGGAGCC
>JAKACE010000238.1 GCA_021821705.1 Actinomycetes bacterium
GGCGGGCTCGTAGGCGTCGTCGCTGCCGGGCCACCCTGTGGCGTGCCGTGTGCTGAACTCGCCCCATGCCACGGTGTACATGATGGGGACGACCAGGCGCTGCGAGCTGACCACAGCCGCGATCGAGCGGACCGAGGCAACTGCGCCCGGAGACCCCGGAGGGCTCGAAGCCAGGTTTGCCAGGGCCCGGCTCACCGTGCGCGCCGCCGACGGCAGGGTGGTCGGGCCGAGCCGGCCGTAGTCCCCACCGGACGCGACGGGACCGTGCAGCAGAGCGGGGTCCAGCCACTGCTCGTACATCGGGTAAGGGCTGGGCCCCAGGGCCCCTTCGACGACGGCTGCGTCGAAGTCCCCGCTCGCCAGCGCACGCCGCCAGGCAGGGGGGCCGAGAGCCTTGAACGATACAGCGAAGCCTGCCGATCCCAACTGGGTGGCCACAGCCCTGCCGGCTGTAGCCAGGCCGGTGCCGGCGGGAGCGACCAGGATCAGCTGCAGGGGAGCCCCCGAGCGGTCCACCCATACGCCCTTGGCCCCGAGGTGGTAGCCAGCCGAGGTCAGTGCGTGCCCGGCGGCGGTGAGGTCCGCACCGGGTGGGAGGTCCGTGGCGGCAGCCCGGTCCAGCAAAGCGGCGTCGGTGGGCATGACAAGGCCGGACGCGGATGTCGCGGCGGGGTCGTTGCCGCCGGAGACGGCCACGGAGACCTGACGACGGTCGAGGGCGTCGCTTATGGCCGAACGTACCGCCAGGTTCGCCGTAGGGGCTCTCTCCAGGTTGAGGTCGAGGGCTACCGTGCTGCGGGGTGAGAGCCAGTAGTGCAGGTCGGCCGGGTTGTGGGCTGCGAACTGGCTGGAGACGTCGGGCATGAAGGCGCCCGCCCAGTCGAGCGCTCCCGACAGCAGGGCCGAGCGCAGGCGGGCGACGCCGGAGAAGGCTGGGAACACCAGCCGGTCGATGGCCGGGGCACCCTTCTGCCAGTACCCGGCGCGAGCCGTGAGCACCACCCGATGGGTGGAGAAGCCGCCGCGTGCCAGCTCGTAGGGGCCGGTCCCGTCCGGGTGGCGGTCGACGAAGCCGGCGATGCTGCCTCCGCCGTAGCCGGCCTTGACGATGGGGACCGAGGCGATCTGCTCCAGGTGGGTGTACGCGGGCGAGCTCAGGGTCAGAGCGAAGGTGAGCGGCCCAGTAGCCGTGGCGGACACGACCGGCAGGCCGGGCGCCAGTGACGGGTACTGCTTTACGAGGTTGTACGTGTACGCGGCGTCGGCCGCTGAAAGGGGCGCACCGTCGGCCCAGCGCACCCCGGAGCGGATGGCAAAAGTGACGGTCTGGCCGGTCGAGCTGAAGCTCCAGCTGGAGGCCAGCCATGGGTAGTACTGGTCCAGCTGGGCGCCGTCGTACTCGATGAGAGGCTCGTAGATGTAGGAGGTGATGCCGGTACGCACGGTGGGGGCGGAGGCCGCGAACGGGTTGAAGTTGTCGCTGAAGCGGGCCACGGCAGCGGGGGCCACGACGAGGGTGGGCACCGCCGCCTGCCCGCCGGCGGCCGGGCGCGCCCGGGCTGCCCCGACCCCGACGGCGAGAGCCGCCAGCGTGGCCAGGGCGGCCAGCACCCGCTGCAGGCGACCTCCGGCTATCACGCGGGAACGGTTCTAGCAGTGACGGCGTGCCTTGAAGCCGCGGGTGCCCACGCCGTGGCCGGCGGCCGAGCAGAGCCGGCCCGCTGCCGGCACCGCCTCCGGGGCCCTCTGGCCCCTTTGGAGAGCACGACAAGCCCGGCCGGGACCTGGGGAAGCAGCGCGCAGCGAAGAGGGCAGCCTTGCCTGTCGTGGCAGTAGCCTGAGGCCCCTGCCGACAAGGAGTACGAATGTCCAGTTCTCGGTTCCCCGACGGTTTCCTGTGGGGGGCGGCGACTGCCGCCTACCAGATCGAGGGCGCGGTGAGAGAGGGCGGGAGAGGCCCGTCCATCTGGGACACCTTCTCCCACACGCCCGGGCGTACCCTCAACGGTGACACCGGGGACGTGGCCTGCCGCCACTACGAGAAGCTCGACGAGGACCTCGAGCTCATGGCCGACCTCGGCCTCAAGGCCTACCGCTTCTCGATCGCCTGGCCGAGGGTACAGCCCGAGGGCAAGGGCCGGGCCAACCAGGCGGGACTCGACTTCTACAGGCGACTGGTCGGCGGCCTGGCCGAGCGGGGCATCGTACCGGCGGTCACCCTGTACCACTGGGACCTGCCTCAGGCCTTGGAGGACCAGGGCGGCTGGACGGTGCGCTCTACGTCCGAGCGTTTCGCCGAGTACGCCGCCATTGTGGCGGAGGCCCTGGGCGACGCTGTGGGCATGTGGATCACTCTCAACGAGCCGTGGTGCGCCGGCTGGCTTGGTTACGGCACCGGGGCGCATGCCCCGTGCCGTTCCGGGCTGTCTTCGGGGACCGCCGCCACCCATCACCTCATGCTGGGCCACGGCCTCGCTGTCGACGCTCTGCGGGCCGGCTCGTCGGCGCCCGTCGGCATAACCCTCAACCTCAACCGCTACGTTGCGGCCAGCGACCACGAGCTCGACGTGCGGGCCACGCTCATCGCCGACGCCGTGCTCAACCGCCTGTACCTGGACCCGGTGTTCAAGGGCTCCTACCCCCAAGACCTGGTGGAGCTGGTCCGAGCTGGGGGCGGTGACTTCGACGCCGTGCAGGCCGGCGACCTCGACGTCACCAGCCGGCCCATCGACTTCCTCGGGGTCAACTTCTACAGCACCGGCGTCATCGCCGACGTGGGCCGGGAGGCGGCGGCGCGCCAGGCGGGCTATGTCGTGACCCCGGTGGGGACCGGTGACGCCAACGCGCCCTTCGGCGTCCGCCAGGTCGGCCGGCCCGGGCTGGAGCGTCTGGCGACGGGTTGGGAGGTGGAACCCGAGGGCCTCACCGATATCCTCGTGCGCGTGCGCGACGAGTACACAGCGGCGCCGCTGTACGTAACCGAGAACGGGGCTGCCCAGCACGACTACCGCGGCCCCGACGGGGTGGTCCACGACCCGGGCCGCATCTCCTATATCGACCGCCACGTGCGGGCGGTGCTACGGGCGATCGAGCGCGGTGTTGACGTACGGGGTTACTTCGTCTGGAGCCTCATGGACAACTATGAGTGGTCCCTCGGCTACTCGGTCCGCTTCGGGCTCACCTGGGTCGACTACCCGACAGGCGAGCGTGTTCCCAAGGACAGCTTCCACTGGTACCGCCAGGTCATCGCGGCCAACGGCGTCACCGGCGGCGCGTGAGGAGACGGACGTAGCCCGGCTGCACACGGCGGCCGACTGGCACGTGTCGGCGGCGATCAGAGCCGCGGCGTGCGCCCGGCGTGGGAGGCTGTGGTCATGATGCACCCCGGGATGGGCGCCAGTGGCTGGGGCATGATGCGCTCGATGCGCCAGGACCGCAAGGTCACCCAGCACAAGTTGCCCAAGGGGACGATGCGCCGAGTCCTCGGTTTCGCCCGCCCGTACCGGCGGATGCTGACGGTCTTCCTGGTGCTCATCGTCGTCGACGCCGCCGTCGGGGCCGTCAACCCGCTGCTCACGAGGAGCGTTATCAACCATCTCGTTCCCCGGCCCGGGCGCCCACCCGACGCCACGGTCGTCGTGTGGCTGGCTGTGGCCATCGGCGGCCTGGCCGTCTTCGACGCCGGGCTCGGGTTGTGGGAGCGGTGGATCTCCGCCCGGGTGGGGGAAGGCCTCATCTTCGACATGCGCAACCGGGTGTTCACCCACATCCAGCGCATGCCGATCGCGTTTTTCACCCGCACCCAGACCGGGGCGCTGATCTCCCGGCTCAACAACGACGTGCTCGGGGCCCAACAGGCCTTCACCGACACCTTCAATTCGGTCATAGGCAACGCCATCAGCGTCGCTGTGACCCTGCTGGCCATGTTGCTGCTCAGCTGGCAGATAACGGTCCTCGCCCTTCTCATGCTGCCCGTGTTCGTCTTCCCGGCCCGCTGGGTCGGCCGGCGCCTGGCGACCATCACTCGCGAGGCCTATGGCCTCAACGCCGAGATGAACACGATGATGAGCGAGCGTTTCAACGTGTCCGGGGCCCTGCTTGTGAAGATATTCGGTCGCCCCCGTTCCGAGTCCGAGGTGTTCCAGGCCCGTACGGGCAGGGTCCGTGACATCGGTGTGACAACGGCCATGTACGGCCGGATCTTCTTCACGGGCCTCATGCTCACGGCGTCGTTGGCGACCGCGCTCGTGTACGGGGTGGGAGGGGTGATGGTCGCCCACCACGACCTGAGCCTGGGGACCATGGTGGCGCTGACGATGTACCTGACGCGGCTGTACGGCCCGCTCACGTCCCTGCCACTCTGCATATGCTGCATAGGCGAGGGCTCAGCAGGTCCCTACAAACTGTCCCCATAAACACAGAAGCCGCCGACCAAACATGCTGGTCAGGTGCCTGGGCCCTACGCACGAGACGCGCCGACCAGCGATTCGATGGTGGCGGGGGCGAAGTCCGAACTCGT
>JAKACE010000239.1 GCA_021821705.1 Actinomycetes bacterium
CGACGCCGGCTTTCGAGCAGGCGATGTCCGCCTACCTGACGGCGCTGCAGGAAGCCAGCGGCTTCCTGAGTGACGACCACCGCCTCGATGTCCTCGGCGCCTGCTCGGTCTGCGTCCAGGCCTTCGACGACCGCCCCGGCGGGGCACTGCGTGAGCTGGGCGCGAACGTGGGGCCCCCAGCCGGCACAGCTGGGGCCGTGGCGAGGGAGCAGGCCCTGTGACCGCCACCCGCGGCCGGTTCGGTCCTTCCGGGCAGGCGGGGCGGTGGCCCGAGCCGCCCGGCGGGCACGGCCGGCCCCACGACCCCCGTATCGACCCGCCCACCAAGGCTGACCGCCGGCGGTTCTTCGGGTGGGTGGCGTTCCTGTCCGTGGCACCGGTGTGCGTCGGCGTCGTGATCTACGCCGCCGTGAGCATGAACGGCAGCTACCCCACGGTCAAGCCCCCCGTGCCCCACGGTTGGCAAGCGGTGCCCGGCATATACGCCAGCTTCGCGGCCCCAAAGTCGTGGTCCCTCCAGCAGGATCTCAGCGACTCGGCCGGTGACATCTTCTTCGGTGCCCGTGGGGCAGGGGTGGGCGAGTCCGTAGTCGAGGCCAAGGTGGCGCCGGCCCCGGGCGCCGCGCTGCCCCCCATCGTGAAGACCTTCCTCGGGGGACGTTACACGCAGCTGTCCCGCCGGAGCACCCGCATCGCCAACGCCCAGATGGCGTGGGAGTACACTTTCGCGCTCCCGGGCGGCCGCCGTGCCGAGGGTGTCGAGGCCTGGGTGAAAGCGACGGAGTCGCTGGTGTGGCTGGTGGCCGTCCCCTCGTCGCCGACCGGCTCCAGGGTGCTGTCGACGCTCACGCTCGCCCGCTGAGCGGCCGGGGCCAGGGAGGGTGCGTTCGGGCACGAGGGCGCCCGAGCCTGTAGCGTCCACGTGCAAAGGTCCCAAGGAGGCTGCGGAGTGGCTAACCAGCTTGCCGATTACGACATCGTCGGCGCTGTCGTAGACGACGGCGTGCTGCCGTGCCTGACGGCGCGCCGACCTCCCAGGCTGGGCGGTGGTGACGGCACCGTCTCGCTGTGGGTACTGGGCCCATTGGCCCGGGCGCCGCTGGCCGCCGCTCGTGGGCGGCTCCTGGCTGCGGCTGCCGTGCAGTCCCCCCACCTCCCCCAGTGGCTCGAAGCCGGCGCCGGCGAGTGGGCCCAGCGACCGGTCGTGTTCGTGAGCGCGTCCACGGCCGTGACCGGCACCCTGGCGGCGGCCAACCTCAGCCCCCGCGACAGGGTCGTCGCCCTGGCCGCCGCCGCCCGGGGCGCCCACGCTCTGCACGAAGCCGGCGTGCTGCACGCAGGCATCTGCCCCCAAGCGGTGGCTCTCGCCGGCCCTGCCCCCGAGAACGCCGTGCTGGCGCCGCCCGCACTTGCGGACGGGAAGCGGCCGCTGGTCCAGGTTGGCTACCCCCCTCTTGCCTTCGTCGACCCGCAGCTACTGCGAGGAGACGGGGGGCGCTGGTCGGACATCTGGGCCATCGGGGCGACATTGCGCTACAGCATGAGTGGCTTGCCGCCCTTCCCCGGGAAGGACGAGGCGCCGGTCGTACAGGCGCTGGCGCAGCTGCTGACGGCCCCTGCACCGGCGCCGGTGGACATGCCCGCCCCCGTGTCCGAACTGGCACAGCAGTGCCTGTCCACCGACCCGGCAGCCAGGCCGCAGACCGCTCTGGAGGTCGCCGACCGCCTCGATCAGATAAGCCGGCAGTGGTGACCGCTCGGTGCGAAGGCGCTGCCGGAGGCTGGTACGGGCAAACAGGTAGAACAGGCCCGTACCGCCCCGCACGCGCCCACGCCAAGCCAGCAAACCGAAGGAGCAGGAGGTAAACCCACGGTGCCAGACAAACTCGAAGTCCTCGCCGGGCCGGGCCTGGTTGCCCGCTTCGGCGAGCTCACCGTGTGGGCGGGCACGCAGGCAAGCCCCGCCCTGCAGGCTCATCTGGTAAACGAGGCCAGACGCCTGTGCCAGTCGCCCCAACCCGGTGACCAGCTGGCCAACTCGTTCATAGCCGTGCTCCAGCGCGGCGACCCGGAGCCCCAGGCCCCGTTTGCCGTCGTCGGGCCGGGAGCCAACGGCCTGACCGTCTTCCTGCACGGGCCCGTGCAGGCCTGGGACAGCGGGCGATGGCTGGCGCCCCAGCCCGTGCCGGGCTGGATGGTCACCTCCATCGGTAGGCCGTGGCCGCTGATCGTCCTGCCCTATGGGGCGGCGCCCCCTCCCCAGAGCCCTCCCAACAACCCCTTCGACCTTCTCCAGGGCACCGTCCCGGGGGCGGGCTTCGTCATGCTGAGGCCGGCAGGGCAGCCCACCCAGGCGGCCGGCCAGGCTGCCACCGCTGTTGCGCCAACCGGTGCGCCGTCGATGGGCGGCCCGGGCTCTGGTTACGGTCAGGGCTTCGCGCCCGGCTCGGCCCAGCACGCCCCGGGCGCGGCGCCGGCTCCGGGCGGCCTGTCGGGGCCGCCCAGCGTCGCCGCCCCCTACAACCCCGGCTTCGCCGGCGGCCTCCCGGGCGGCGGCCCGGGTGCACCCCAGGTGCCGTCCGGCCAGAGCGGGTTTGCCGGGACGGGTGGTGTTGCCCTGCCTACGGCCGAACCGGGAACAGGTGGACAGACAGCGCCCGGCACGCTGTCGGCCCCGGTCGGGCTGTCGGCTCCCCCGCCGGCACAGCCGGCCCCGGCCGCCGCCCAGGCGGCGAGCTCGACGAACCTGGTGGACCTGCGGGTACCACCTGCCATCCCCTTGGCCCCGCTGCCGGTCGTCGCCAGCACCACCGCCGGCCCCGACGCCCAAGAGGTCGTCGGCCTGCGCTGCGAGCAGGGCCACCTCAACCACCCCCGGGCAACCGCCTGTGCCCGTTGCGGCCGCCCGTTGACGGCGGCGCAGGCGCCCTCGAGCGGGCCCCGGCCGGCTCTCGGCGTCCTGCTGGCAGACGACGGCTCGGTCTGGTCGCTCGACCGGCCGTGCCTCATTGGCACCAATCCCCAGGAAGCACCCGAGGTCGTCTCCGGGGCCGCCCAGGCCATCGCCATGAGAGCCGGCGACAACCACGTGATGGCGCCCGTGCACGCCGAGGTCCAGCTGCGCGACTGGAGCGTCTACCTGGTCGACCGGGGCGCTGAGGGAGGCACCTGCGTCCAGGGACCGGGAGCGCAAGGCTGGGCGGTGCTCAACCGGCACGAGCAGCGCGAGCTCTCGAGCGGCTCCCACCTGTCCTGCGGGGGCCGTGTGCTCACGTTCCTGTCGGCCTGGCCTGCCTGAGCCTGGCCTGCCTGAGCCTGGCCTGCCCGAGCCTGGCCTGCCCGAGCCTGGCCTGCCCGAGCCGGGTGCCGTCCAGGGCCGCCGGGCCCGTCATCCCAGCAATTTGCGGTACTGGGGGCAGAAGGTCGCCACAGCCGACGACATCACGACCCCCAGGTCGCCTGGGGGGAGCGCCACCGAGCCCTCCATCAGGCTCAACCGGTCGGCCAGTTGCTGGACGCTTGCCCCCGCCCGCAGGTCGTCGCACACGGCCACGCCCAGGCTGATCAGCTGCGTCCCTGTGCGGTAGGTGCTTATGTCGGGCGCCTGGCTGTAGACGACATTGAGGAAGGCCTGGGACTGCTGGTGCCCCGGCGCCGCCGTGCCCCCGCACGCCGAGAGCCCGAGCCCGGCAAGCAGGACTGCGCAGCCGCCGAGCAGCCGGCCGGGTCGGCACTCTCCCAGGCCCTTCTCCCGGCCCTTCCCTCGGGGCTGGCCGCTCACCGTCGGGCGTGCGCCAAACCGACGGGACGTTCCTGCCTCGGAGACGGCGGCGGGCGTGGCCACGCCAGGATCCTACAGACGGGCTTTCTTACCAGGTGCCGGCCAGGGCACGGCGCTCGGTAGGTTGTTGGGGCCGCCGGCCGCACCATGGCGAGCGGGGGCGAGGACGGGACGAAGCGAGACAGCCGTTGGCAGCAACCAGCACCATGTACGACCGCGTCGGGGGTATGCCGTTCTTCGAGACCCTGACCGGGCGTTTCTACGAAGGGGTGGAGCACGACGAGGTGCTGCGCCCGCTGTACCCCGAGGACCTCGGGCCGCCACGCCGGCACTTGTGCCTGTTCCTGGCCCAGTACTTCGGGGGCCCCCGCTCCTACGACGACGAGCGCGGCAACCCGATGCTCCGGGCGCGCCATCTACCCTTCCGGATCGGTCCGCAGGAAAGGGACCACTGGATGGAGCACATGTCTGCAGCCGTGAGGGCAGCCGGACTGAACCCTCTCGACGAGGCCCAGATGCTGACCTACTTCGAGGCCGCTGCCCGCCACTTCGTCAACACCGAGCCCTGAGACAGGCAGGCCGCGGGCCGACTGGTTTAGCCTGGCCTGCGTTGCCGCCGCCACCGTCCCCCCAAGGCTCCGGCCATTGCCGGTGAAACCCCGGTACCCGGCCCGGTGCCGTTCGGCGGCGGAGCCGTGAGCCCACCGAACAACCCGCCGCTGGTCGCCG
>JAKACE010000240.1 GCA_021821705.1 Actinomycetes bacterium
CCGAGCCGAACGAGTAAACGCCTCCGTCCAGCCCGGCCAGCCAGTAGCCAGGAGTTGCCGGAGGTGCACCGAAGGCGGGGAGGGAGGTGGTCGTCGTGACCGGTTGGCTGACAGGGGCCGGTGACAACGGCGCCGAGGGGTAGGCGGTCGCGTCGGCGGCACCGTAGTTGACGGCGAACGAGTCCGAGGCCGGGTCGTAGGCGCTCGGGTACGCCCGGACCGGGCCGTGGCGCTTGGTCACCATGTACACCGGGGAGATGGTGGCCTGGGCTGCTCCGGGGCCGCTCACGCCGAGATCGCTGAACTGCACGGCGCCGAAGTTGGCCAGCGGGAACAGTTTGAGGTTGGTGGCGCTCGTCGGCGCCTCCTCGATCCACTCCGCCGACGTGCCCGGAGCGGAGTACGAGACGGCTCCGGACCACACGGTGCCCTGCGTGCTGTCGTCCACGGTCACGGTCCAGGCGGCATTGCCGGCGCTGGCCAGTTCAACGGAGATGTGATCACCGGGGAACACCTGGCCGAGGTACATGGACGCCGATGGGATCAGCTCGTACCACGCGTAGTAGACGACGCCGTCGGGGCTCCAGTCCTGCTCGGTGCCTGCCTGGACGAGGCGCTGGTTGGTGGCCCCGTCGATGCCCACCCAGCTGCTCGAGTAGCCAGCCGGCCCGGGGTGGACCGCTGGTACTGTCCAGCTGCCGCCTACCTCCGTGAAACGCGAGTGCTTGCCCGAATCGACGTAACCCGACCAGTTCGTGGATTTGAGCGGCTTCGTGGGTTTTGCCGGAGCGGCCGCCGAGCCCCCCGCCGGCCACATTGGCTCGGGGTGCGGCCACGTCTTGGGTACCGGCTGCCCCACGGCCAACGAGAACCTGTGCTTGGCCTTAGCCGCCGCAGCAGCCAGCCGGGCTGCTGGCACGGCCGGGAGGTGCTCGGGCCAGAGCCGGCTGGGGGCACGGACGCCCAGCCCGGGGGCGTGGGTTCCGGCCATGGCCGGCAGGGGGGCCTGCGCCTGGGCGGACGCCCCAGCCGCCACTGAGCCTGAGGCGAGAAGGCCGGTGGCACCTGCGACGGTGAGCAAAGGCCCCAGCAGCGCCCTCGAGCACCTGGAAACCGCCATTGAGCAGCGCATTAGGGAGACAACCTCACAGTGATTTCGAGCTTCGGGCGCAGTCAGACGATCATATGCCAAGGGCATCTTCATCTGGCGCGCCGGGCGCGGCGCAACGGCCACCGTCCCCGCGGCAGCGACGGCCCAGAGGCGCCCGTACCGGCTGTACGAGGAGGCCTGCGGTGAAGATGGGGCCCCGCGGAGGTCACCTGAGGAGGCCCTCATGTCCCCGGGACCGGCGCCAGCGGGGAGTGGGCCTGGTTGATGGGCCAGGGGGCGCTCGCTAGAGTGAGCGCACCTCAGGTCCAGGAGAGTGCAGGCATTGCCACGTAGACAGGGCCCCGGGCCCCGTCGGCCCACGATCGCAGACATCGCCGAGCGCGCAGGCGTCTCGAAAGGCTCGGTCTCCTACGCCCTCAACGGCAACCCGGGTCTGTCCGACCGCACCCGCCGGCGGATCCTGGCTATCGCCGAGGAGGTCGGTTGGCAGCCCAACCGGGCGGCCCGGGCCCTGTCCGCCTCACGCTCCGGTGCGTGCGGCCTGGCCCTGGCCCGGCCCGCGCGCACGCTGGCGTACGAGCCCTTCTTCTCCAAGCTTCTCTCGGGCATCGAAGCCGAGCTTTCGGCCAACCAGATCGCCCTCATGTTGCAGATAGTCGAGGACGTGGAGGCCGAGGGCGAAGCGCTAAGGCGGTGGTGGGCGGAGCGACGTGTGGACGGGGTCCTGCTCGTGGACCTGCGGGTGGACGACCCGAGGGTCCCTATCGTCGAGGAGTTGCACCTGCCGGCAGTCATCGTCGGAGGGCCGGGGAGCACGGGCAACGTCCCGTTCTTCCCCGGTAACGACGCTGGTGGAGTGACCCTCATCGTCGAGCACTTGGTGGCGCTCGGCCATACCCGGGTCGACCGGGTCGCCGGCTCGCCCGCATTTGCCAGCACCCAGGTCCGTACGAGGGTCTTCAAGCAGGTGCTGTCACGCGCCGGCGCCAAGGGCCGGGTGGTGAACACCGACTACACCAGTTCGGCCGGGGCCGAGGCCACGAGGAAGCTGCTGACCAAGGAGCCGGTGCCGACGGCGATCGTCTACGACAGCGACATCATGGCGGTGGCAGGCCTGAGCGTGGCGCAGGAATTGGGCGTGTCCGTGCCCGGGGACCTGGCGGTGGTCTCCTTCGACGACTCGATCCTGTGCGAGGTCGTGCGGCCTTCTCTCACAGCCTGTGCGCGCGATGTCGAGGCCTATGGCGCCAGCGCGGCCGGCGCCCTGGTCGGGCTGATCGACGGCGAGGAGGTCGGCGCCCAGGAGGAGGCCCCTTCGCGGCTCGTCGCCCGTGCCAGTACGGGGGGCTGACAGGCGGCCGGATCTGCGGTGAGGTCCCGCCGGGCCGGCCGCACAGGCAAGGGGGCTGACGCAACCCGCTTGCTCGGGCCTGGCCGGCTTTCGGGGGGCCTCGTCCCCCGACGGGATGGTCCGGTCCCTTTCGCCCGGATCGTCCCTTCGCCGTGCTTCGGCGTCAACTTCGCGTTTGGATGGCTGAACCGGTTGGGCGGCACGGCCGGTCCCCAAATGAGCTGAAGGTCCTGCTCAGAGCAAAAGTCCAGGCTGTGGCACCCGTCACTAAGTACACATCTTTTCTTAAGAACAGATGAGAGGGAAGTGACTTGACTCACACCTCGACCATGCTTACTGTCGGCATCGTTCGGCCTTAACCGGTTAAGGACAAGAGCTGCGAAGGGGGTGCCATGGGCTCGAGAGGCTTCATAGCCAGAACGTGCAACCGAGCCTGTGACGCTCGTGAGGCCTGGGGCGCTGCAACCGCTCCCGCGCCGCGCAGCGGCGTCCTGGTCGCGGAGCCAAGGCAGCTTGCCCTGGCGAGGTCACCATGGTCTGCTCCGGTACCGGCCGGCCCCGAACCCTCCCAAGAAAAGCAAACCCCTGATTGCTTCGAGTGACCGGCAAACGGCCCAGGTAGCCCCTGTACCGGTCGTCGGCCCAGAGCCAACAGAACACAGAACAAGGAGCAGGCAGTACATGGTGATACGCAAGACCAAGTCGGTGGCCCGCCTGGGTGCCGCCTTGACGGCAGCTGCCCTCGCAGCCCCGCTGTTGGGCGCCATCGGTAGTAGTGCCGCCAGTGCCTCGACGAACTACCCCCGCGGCGAGACCCTCTACACGAGTGGTACGGCCTACTCACAGCCGACGAACTTCAACCCCAACGACCCAGGCGCCCTATACACGGGCACCATGGGCCTGCTGTACGAGCCCCTCTTCCTCTACGACCCCATCCACGGGGGTTACAAGCCCTGGCTCGCCACCAGCGGCAAGTGGGAGGGCAACAAGTACGTCATGCAGATCCGTAACGGTGTCAGCTGGGTCGGCAGCCCGTCCCAGAACGTCGTCGGCACCCTCACGGGCAACGACGTGGCGTTCTCCATCAAGCTGGCCATGACCAACCCGACGGACCCCTGGAACTCCAACGTGGCCAGCGTGGCCGGCGTGAGCGCCAGCGGCCAGACCGTGACCGTGACCTTCAAGGGCACACCGGCCTACACGGAGTGGCAGGACTACCTCTGGCATGCTCCGGTGCTCCCGGCCGCCCAGTGGGGCGCCATGTCCTCGACGGACCAGATCAGTGGGCCCAACATGACCCCGGTGTCGACCGGCCCGATGACCCTGGACTCGACCAGCTCCACCCAGGCCTGCTTCCAGACCAACCCGCACTGGTGGGGCGCCCAGCTCGGCCTGAGCTTCCACTTCAAGTACCTCTGCGACGTGGTCAACGGCTCGAACAACGTCGAGCTCGCCAACCTCACGACTGGTCAGCTGGACTGGAGCAACAACTTCCTGCCCGGCATCTCGGTACTGGTCAACGGCCTCGGCGGCAACAGCGCCTACGGCATCAAGACCTACTACCCCAAGGCGCCGTACATGCTCTCGGCCAACACCGCGTGGCTGGAGATGAACACGACCAAAGCGCCGATGAACAACGTCAACTTCCGCAGGGCGGTGGCCGAGGCCATCAACCCGCAGTCGATCGTCTCCGGTGTGTACACCAACATCGTGAAGGCGGCCAACCCGACCGGCCTGCTGCCGAACCTCGACAAGTACATAAACAAGAACGTCGTCAACAAGTACGGCTTCAGCTACAACCCGGGCCTGGCCAAGAAGTACCTCAAGGCCTCGGGCTACAAGGGCCAGAAGCTGACCCTGGAGGTGCCCAACGGCTGGACCGACTGGGAAGCCGCCATCCAGAACATCAGCAACCAGCTCAACGCAGCCGGCATCCACGTCACGCCGATATACCCGCAGTACTCGGTGCGTGAGAGCGACCTGATCAACGGTACCTACGACATGGCCATCGACAACAACGCCGGGCCGGACTCG
>JAKACE010000241.1 GCA_021821705.1 Actinomycetes bacterium
CGAGCATGGTGCGGATGGCGATGGCGGTGTCAACGTTGCCCGAGAAGTCGATGTAGCCGACGACACCGGCGTACGGCCCCCGGCGGGCAGGCTCGAGCTGGTCGATGATCTGCATCGCCCTCACCTTGGGGGCGCCCGACACCGTACCGGCAGGCAGGGTGGCCCGCAGTACGTCCACCGGGCCGAGCCCCGGGCGCAGCCTGCCCGACACCTGCGATGTGAGGTGCATCACGTGGCTGTACCGCTCGAGGGTCATCAGCTCGTCGACCGTCTCCGACCCGTACTCGACGACCCTGCCGACGTCGTTTCGCGCCAGGTCGACCAGCATCACGTGCTCGGCCCGCTCCTTGGGGTGCTCGGCCAGCTCGGCCGCCAGGCGTTTGTCGTCGGCGTCGGTGCGGCCCCGGCGCCTGGTGCCGGCGATGGGCCGGGAGATGACCCGGCCGTCGCGCACGCGCACCATCGGCTCGGGCGACGAACCGACCACCGACAGCTCGGGGTACTGCAGCAGGTACATGTAGGGGCTGGGGTTTACCTGGCGAAGAGACCGGTAGAGGTCCAGCGGCCGGGCCCCGAGCTCGATGTCGAAGCGTTGCGCCAGCACCACCTGGAAGATGTCCCCGGCGAAGATGTGCTCCTTGGCCACCTCCACGGCGGCGGCGTACATCTCGGGCGACGTGCGCCTGGCCGGTTCGAGTGGCGCCTCGTCGCGCTCGGGCGGTTCGATCACGGGCTCGTCGACGGGCTTGGCGCCCTCGGCTGCGAACTCGTCGAGGCGGCCCACCGCCCCGTCGTAGAGGGCAAGCAGCTCGGACGTCGTCGCCTCGGCGGGCACCGGCACTGCTTCGACCAGGGTCACCCGCTGACGCCAGGCGTCGTAGGCGGCGACCTGTCCGACGACACAGACGATGGCCTCGGGGTAGCCCAGGTCGTCCGGGGGCGCCGCAGGCAGGTCCTCGACCTCGCGTACCACGTCGTAACCGAGGTAACCGACCAGGCCGCCGTGCAAGGGGGGCAGGCCCGGCAGGTCAGGCGAGCGGTAATGGGCGAGGAGGGCCTCGATCGCAGCCAGGATCCCTCCGTTGGGGTCGATCTCGACGGGCAGGGGGCCGTCGGCACTGAGGCGGCCACCTCTCAGCACGAGGGTGGCCGTCGGCCGCCGGCCGACGAACGACCAGCGGCCCCAGGTACCGGCGTGCTCCACAGACTCGAGGACGAACCCGGGCTCCTGGCCGACCAGCCGGGCGAAGGCTGCTACGGGTGTGGTGAGGTCCGCCAAGACCTCGCGCCATACCGGTACGACGCTCCATTGGCGGGCCAGGGCGACGAACTCGTCCCTGCCCGGCCTCACCGTGCCCGAAGCGCTCACCTTCGTGCCCGCTCCCGTCGCAGCCCTAACGGGCGGAGCCGGCACCGGCACCGCCGGTCGCTCCGAAGCTCCGGTGGAAGCACGACCTGGCCCCGGTGTGGCACGCACCAGCGCCCTCTTGTTCCACCACGAGAAGCAGCGTGTCGCCGTCGCAGTCGTAATAGGCCCGCTTCACCCACTGGCGGTTGCCGGAGGTGTCCCCCTTGCGCCAGCGCGACTTGCGGCTGCGTGACCAGAAGACGGTGCGGCCCGACTCGAGGGTCTCGCGCAACGTGCCCTCGTTCATCCAGGCCAGCATCAGGACCTCGCCGGTCCCGTCTTCCTGGACGATGGCCGGCACCAGCCCGGCTTCGTCGTACCTGACCGCCGACAGCTGCTCGGGCGTGGCGACTATCGAGGGGGGGAGGGGCACGTGCCCATGCTAACCAGGCGGAGACAGGCCGCCTCCCCGGGTAGCCAGGGAAGGCACCGTGCCCGAGGGGTGCCCCGCTGGCGCGTGCGGCTGGGCCGACACGACGGCCAGTGGTACCGCACCGAGCAGCACGATGCCGACGGCACCCAGGGCGAGCACCGAGCGCAGCAGGTACCCAGGCTGCCGCCTGAAGGCGAGCCACCGGGCGGCCAGGCCCTGGCGGCGCGCCAGCACCTCGGTCGGACCGGGCACCGCGGTGGCGGCTTCACTGGGCTGCGCCGGCCTGGTGAGAGCCAGGTAGCCGCCCGTGACGAGCAGCGCCATGGGGACCATGCTGTTGGGATCGGTGCCGAGCCCACCCAGGAAGCCCAGGTCCTGCACCAGCACCCAGTCCGCCAGGCACAGCACCCAGCAGCCCGCCAGTGCCCATGGCAGCGCCGGTGTGCGCCCGGCCGCCAGGGCCGTGCCGAGGACGGCGAGCGCCACGACCACGAACATGTTCACGGCGAAGCCGTGGGCCTCGTCGAAGCGCCCGAAGGCACCGACAAAGGACGAAAGCAGGTGCGGCTGGGGTGTCTGCGCCATCTGGTGAGCCATGGCCGCGATGCTCCCCAGCCCATCACGGTGGGGGGAGCGCCCCTGCCAGAACCCCCTGCCCGGCCAGGCCTGCAGCACCGCCATGCCCATGAAGAAAGACCCGAGGAGGGCGAGGAACGCACGGCCCGTTCGTGCACTGGTCCAGCGCTCCTCGGGCAGGGCCACCAGCACCCCGGCCAGGACGTACGGCGCTACCGCCCCAGGCGCCCCGTACAGCCAGCTCAGCCCGGGAGCGAAGATGCCGCCGAACGCTTCCCCGAACACCCACACGACCGCCCCCCATCCGGCGGCCGTCACTCCGGCCAGCCTCGACCAGGTACCACGCGGGGCGACCAGCAGCCAGGCGCCGATGCCCACCTGTACCCACAACGCGGCCGCAGGAGCCTCGACGGGGTGGGAGCTCCAGATCGTCGCCCCCAGGCCGACCAGGTGGCGGGCCCAGGCGGGCGAGGTGGCTGCGGCCGGTCCGATCACACCGGTCGTCATGCCTAGCGGTATGGCGGGCTGGGCCTGGAGCAGGCCGTCGACGAACCACAGCAGCCCGAAGCCGGCCCTGAGCACCCGTCGCCCGACGGGCTCGCCGACGAGGGCGGCGGCACCCGGCCAGGAGCTCGCCTGTTGGCCGGCTCCTTGCACGGCGCGGCGAAGCTCGGCTCTGAGCAGGGCACGCCATGCGAACGCCATCACGACCAGGATCACCAAGGCGACCGCCGCCTGGCGCAAAAGTGCCGCCTGGAAAGCCGACACGACGACGGAGTTGGCGCCGCCGAGCCCCGATCTCATCCCAGGCACGCCGGAGCTCCCTTGCTCGACACCCAAGCCGGTGGTGCGACTGGTGGTGCCACGCCCTTGCCAGGCGCCTGGCGCAGGCCGGTGGTCCCCGGTGACCGGGGTAAAGCCCGGCCCCGGGCCGGGCCCGGTGCAGCGCCGGGCCCCTGGAACCGGGGTCGCAGGCACCTAGGCATCGCCGTCACCCCCCGGCCATCGCCCCGACCACGATGAAGGCCTCGACGCCCGCACCCACGGCCGGCGGCAGCGGGCAGTCAGGGGGGGCGTCGGACAGGTCGTCCTCACCCACGAAGTAACGGATGAACGGGCGCCGGCGGCCGCTACCACGCTCACGCACCGTACCGCCGAGCGCCGGGTAGGCGAGTTCGAGGGCGTCGAGCAGCCGGCGCTGGGTCAAGGGAGGTACCACGTCCACCCGGACCTCGGCACCGGTACCGGCCAGGGCCCTCAACTGGGTGGGCAGGCGCACGCGGACCGCGACCGCCTCCCCGTAGCGGGGACCGTCCGCCGGGCCGGGGACCGGCTGGCTCATGGCAGGGTCTGTGCCTCCACCGAGAGCACGGCCGGAAGGTTGGAGACCACGGCGGACCACGTGCCCCCGCCATCAGCCGATGCGTAGACCTGGCCGCCGGTCGTGCCGAAGTAGACGCCGCACCCCTCGAGCTGGTCCACCGCCATGGCATCGCGGAGCACGTTGACGTAGCAGTCCTTCTGCGGCAGGCCGGTCGTCAGCGGCTCCCACTCGTCGCCACCGGTCCGTGAGCGGTAGACGCGCAGACGGCCCTCGGGCGGGTAGTGCTCCGAGTCGCTCTTGATAGGCACCACGTAGACGGTCTCGGGCTCGTGTGCGTGCACGGCGATCGGGAAGCCGAAGTCGCTCGGCAGGTTGCCGCTGACCTCCCGCCACGTGCTCCCTCCGTCGTCGCTGCGCATCACGTCCCAGTGCTTTTGCATGAACACGACGTCGGGGCGCGACGGGTGAGCCGCCAGATGGTGCACACAGTGGCCGACGTCGGCGTCGGGGTCGACCAGGACGCCCTCTGAGCTGAGGCCCCGGTTGGCCGGGTGCCACGTCGAGCCCCCGTCGTCGCTGCGGAAGACACCGGCGGCGGAGATGGCCACGAGCATGCGCCCCGGGTCGGCCTCGCTGAGCAGGATGGTGTGCAGGCACAGCCCGCCGGCGCCTGGTTGCCACCCGGGCGCCGACGGGTGGCCACGCAGCGCCGTCATCTCGGACCAGGAACCTCCCCCGTCCGTGGAACGGAACAGGGCGGCGTCCTGGGCACCCGCCCAGACGAGGTCGGGGTCCGTGG
>JAKACE010000242.1 GCA_021821705.1 Actinomycetes bacterium
GATCGACAATGGGTGTTGCCGCTACCTTCTCGCAGTCCGACGCTCGCTTGAACGGCGTGGTGATTGGCCGCGACGCTCGAGCCCTCGGTATGGATGTGACGCTGGAGCCTTTTATCAACATGGACCGCGACACGAGCTGGGCACGGGGCTTCAACACCTTTGGTGAGGACCCGCTTCTGACCGGCCAGACCGGAGCCGCGGAGATCGAGGGGATACAGAGCCAGGGTGTGATGGCGATGGCCAAGCATTTCGTTGCTTACGATGGGGCCAACGCCGTCAACGTGAGCTCCCAGGCGCTGCACGAGATATATCTGCAACCCTTCGCTGACGCGGTAAAAGCGGGGGTAGCCTCGATAATGTGCTCTTATGCATTTGTCAACGGCAACTGGTCGTGTGCGAACAGCGCCCTCCTCACAAAAGACCTTCGCAACGAGATGGGTTTCAAGGGCTTCGTCACCTCCGACTGGGGAGCCAGTCACAGCACGAGTGACCTCGCCGCCGGGAACGACATGGAGATGCCTGGCAGTGGGGGCCCCGTGCCGGGAGGGCTGCCCGCGTACTACTCACGACCGGCGGTACTGGCTGCCTTGGCCAATGGGTCACTGCAGATGTCGACTATCAACACAGCAGTGGGCCACATCCTCTACGAGATGGACCGCTTCGGGCTGCTGAGCGGCCACTCGAAACACACGGTTACGCCGGAGGACACGGCCGGCGACGAGAGCGTCGTGCGCAAGACCGCCGAAGACGCCGCCACCTTGTTGAAGAACGATGGCTCGGTGCTGCCGCTCAGTCGTAGCGCCCTGTCCAACCTGGCACTGATCGGCCCCGGCGCCGGCCAGACGATCGCCACCAACAGCGGCGGCGAGGCGGCCGGCGGCCTCAACGCAGAGCAGCCGAGCGCACTGGCAACTCTGGAGCAGGACACAACGGGTACGGGTGCGAAGATCACCTACTCCGTCGGCGACGACCTCAGCGGTGTGCCCGTCCCGGCTTCTGCGCTCAGCCATGACGGCCAGCCGGGCCTGCAGATGATTTCGGCTTCAGGCACCCGGCAAGTCGCAAGCCAACTCGACTTCACGACCGGCAACGCCGACGCTCTGCCTGCCGGCGCCAAGGAGACGTGGACCGGAACCTTGACGGTCCCCTCAGCCGGCTCCTATTGGCTCAACATCCAGGCCCTCGGGGCGACGGCGGCACTGACGGTTGACGGCAAGCAGCTTGCCGACGTCGGTGCCGGTTTCGGGCCGAGCCCGCGTTATGGCGTAGTCCACTGGACCGACGGCAATGCACCCACAGGCACGCCGGACGGGTTGGCCAACGACCGCGTGCTCGTGAAGCTCACTGCCGGAGGGCACAAGCTGCAGGTCTCCGACACCCCCGACGTGTCTGGCCGCCCAGTACAGGTGCGCCTCAACTGGGTCACGCCGGGCCAGCAGCAGGCCAACGCCGACGCCGCCGTCTCTGCGGCGAGATCTGCCAACACGGCTGTGGTCTTTGCCTGGGACACGGGCTCGGGCGACCTCTCCACTCCGCTGCCGGACCAGCAGGACCAGCTGATCCGGCAGATCGCCTCGGTCAACCCGAACACGATCGTCGTTGTCCAGTCCGGCCAGCCGATCGCCATGCCGTGGTTGTCCAAAGTGAAGGCTGTACTGGAGGCCTGGTACGGCGGCGACCAGGCGGGCGTGGCAACCGCGCAGGTCTTGCTCGGCAAGGTTGACCCCGGCGGCCGCCTACCGTTCACGTGGCCCAAGACGTTGAGCCAGGAGGTCGCGCACCAGGCCGCCCACCCGGAGCGCGCCAGCATCGGCGTGTTGCCCGACGGCAAAACCTGCCCACCTGGTAGCGGTGGCGCTTTTGGGTCATCGGTACCCCCGGTATGCACGACGACGTACTCCGAAGGGATCGATATCGGCTACAGGTTCTACGACGCCACCCACGAGACGCCGCTGTACCCGTTCGGCTACGGCCTGTCCTATACCACCTTCGGGTACTCGGGGCTGAAGGTGTCCCGCACTTCGAGCGGTGGCCTGAGCGTTAGCTTCCGGCTCCGCAACACCGGTGGCGTGACCGGCTCCGCCGTGCCTCAGGTCTACCTGGGTGCGCCGGCAAAAGCGCCTGAAGGAGCCCAGTTCGCGCCCAAGGCGCTGGCGGCCTACGGGCGGGTGCAGCTGGCGCCGGGACAGACCACGACCGTGACGCTCCATGTCCCTCTGCGCCAACTCCAGTACTGGTCCGGTACGGCAGGCTGGGTGACCGCCACCGGCCGGCGGGCCGTCTACGTCGGGTCCTCTGAGCGTGCCATGCAACTGGCAAGCACGGTGTCGATCTCGAGCTAGGGACCACCAGCACCAGATCCGGCCCCCCCAATGATGGCCGTGCCTTCGAGCACACGCTCCCGGGCACGGCCATCGCCCCTCGCTGCGCCTATACGACCACCGAGCCGCGCCATTTCATTGGTGGCGGCCCCGGCTCGGGCGGGGAGCGCCCGGACGGAGGCAACGGCGGCACCAACCGGGTGCACGAGCCCTTGGACATCATCGTACCGCCCACCTCGTGCGCTCGAGGAGCGCGAGGTCGCCTCAGGTGAGAGCGCCGAGGCGAACCGGTTGACGGGCGGCCCGATCGCCCCCCGGTCCCGGCGCCCTCCACCGCCCACTGCGCCGGCAGCGGCCGAGCCACCCGGCAGCGGCCGAGCCACCCGGCAGCAGGGCAGCACGGCAGCGCCCGAGCTCAGACAGCTGAACTGCGCTCCCCGCCGGTGCGCCGTCATCTGACGTTAGGATCACCGGGCAAATGGGGACAGTCGACGAACTTCTGGCCAACAACACACGTTACGCCGCCACTTTCGACAAAGGCGCGCTACGCGCCCCTCCTCGTCGCAAGGTGGCGGTGCTCGCCTGCATGGACGCCCGGCTCGACCCGGCGCGCGCCCTGGGGTTGGAGGAGGGCGATGCCCACGTTGTCCGCAACGCCGGCGGAGTGGCGACCGACGATGCCATCCGCAGCCTCGTAATCTCCCAGCACCTCCTCGGGACCGAGGAGGTCGTGCTGGTCCACCACACAGACTGCGGTATGGAGACCTTCACCGACGACGAGCTCGGGCAGCGCCTGGAGGCGGCAACGGGGGCCAGGCCTGGTTTCTCCTTCGAGGCGTTCGCCAATGCCGAGGACGACCTGGTGCAGACCGCCGCCAGGCTGAGAGCGAGCCCTTTCCTGGCTCACAAGCAGTTCAGGGCCTTCCTCTACGAGGTCGAGACGGGGCGCCTTCGGGAGGTGCCGCTTCCATGAGGCAACCGGCCCAGGAGGGCGCAGGCGGCCGCTGAGCGGTCCTCAGCATGCCCCCCCGGCCGAGGGCACCCTCGCAGCGGAAGTGATGGTGGTCACACCGGCCACGTTGCCGTCCCGCATCATGCGGCCCAGCTCGGCCCGGTCGTTGCGCAGGTAGGCGTTGAGGAACTCGGTGCTGACCCGTGCCACTACGGCTTCCCAGCCATTGGCTTCGGTGTAGGGGGGCAGGTGTGTCGCCCCCAGGAGGTCGAGGTAGTACTTGGGGGCGGGGGCGGCATTGTAGAGGTTGGTGCTGCACACGGGTGCATTGCCGAGGTAGGCCGAGTCGTCGTTACCCTGGGTGACCAGTAGCGGTGGGCTTCCGTCGGTGAAGTAGGAGCCGCCGAAGACGCTGTACTCGGCGCCGGAGAGGATCACCGCAGCCTTGATACGTGTGTCCCGGCAGCAGGTGTTGACCGCCGCGGCGAGGCTGACGTCGCCACCGTCGGACTGGCCGGCGACAGCCACTTCCGAGGGGTCCACCAGGCCGGAGAGCAACCCCCCGGGGCTGCGGTCGTCCTGGAGCACGGCGGTGATCGTGGCCGACAGCTCGGCCGGGTGGTCCACGATGTCCGGCCGGTAGAGCCCGGGCCCGGGGTCGGTGTGGGTGTAGGTGGGCGCGGCGACGACGAAGCCTGCCCGCGCCCAGGCCTCCATGAGGATGGCGTAGGCCGACGGGTACTCGCCGAAGCCCTGGCTGAAGATCACCAGGGGGTACGGGCCGTCGGCGTGGTCGGGTTGGGCGCCGGGCCCGGCGCCGACGGCCGGGTAGTAGATGGCCACCGGGACATTGGCCGTTCCGTGGGGGGTGGAGGCCGTCACCTGCATGGTGGCCGTGCCTATGCCCAGGCCGCTCGGCGGGCGTCTGCTCCTACCGGTGGTCGCCACCGCCGACCTCGTAGTCGAGCTGGTCGGAAGCCGGGTGGTGGCCGTGACAGGGGCGCCGGTTGTGGACGTGGCCAGGGCGCGGCTGGTGCCGGTCGAGGCACCGGTTGTCGTGGACGGCCCTGACGTCGATGAGGGGGCCGGGGCCGTGGTCGTCCCCGGTGTGGACGCGCCGATGGGAGCGGACGTCGAGGTCCCGGTGGCGACCCGACCGCCCGCCTTGCCAGACGAGCCCTTGACAAGCAGGTACGTACCGG
>JAKACE010000243.1 GCA_021821705.1 Actinomycetes bacterium
CGATGCCCACGCCTCCGCCGTGGTGGAACGACACCCAGGACGCGCCGCTGGCCGTATTGACGAGGGCGTTGAGGACGGGCCAATCGGCGATTGCGTCCGAGCCGTCCCTCATGGCCTCGGTCTCCCGGTAGGGGGAGGCCACCGAGCCGCAGTCAAGGTGGTCGCGCCCGATGACCACCGGTGCCTTCAGCGCTCCGGACGCCACCATCTGGTTGAACCGCTCCCCCGCCCGGTCCCGCTCCCCGTAGCCCAACCAGCAGATCCGGGCCGGCAGGCCCTGGAACCTGACCCGCTGGCGCGCCATCGTCACCCACTTGACGAGCCTGTCGTTGTCGGGGAACATCGCCACGACGGCGTCGTCGGTGGCAGCGATGTCGGCCGGGTCGCCCGACAGTGCGGCCCATCTGAAAGGGCCCTTGCCCTGACAGAAAAGGGGCCGAATGTAGGCCGGTATGAAACCCGGGTAGTCGAAGGCCCGGCTGAACCCGCCGAGGCTGGCTTCCGCACGCAGGCTGTTGCCGTAGTCGAAGACCTCGGCGCCCCGGTCCATCAGGTCCACCATGGCGGCGCAGTGGCGCGCCATCGATTCGCGCGCCCGCTCGACGTACTCGCCCGGTGCCCGGCGGCGAAGATCCCCCGCTTCTTCGAGCGACAGGCCCGCCGGCACGTAGCTGAGCGGGTCGTGGGCGGAGGTCTGGTCCGTCACCACGTCGACCTGGACGCCACGGCGCACCAGCTCGGGCAGCAGCTCGGCCCCGTTGGCGATCAGCCCGATCGAGAGAGCACGCCCCTCGTAGCGGGCCTGCTCGGCCAGTTGCACCGCCTCGTCCAGGCTGTGCGCCAAGGTGGCCAGGTACTGGGTCTGTAGGCGTCGTTCCACCCTGCTTGGGTCGACATCGGCGCACAGGACGACGCCGTCGTTCATGGTGACTGCCAACGGCTGCGCCCCTCCCATGCCGCCCAGGCCGCAGGTGACCGTGAGCGTCCCGGCCAGGGAGCCGCCGAAGAGCTTGTCGGCCACAGCTGCGAAGGTCTCGAAGGTCCCCTGCAGTATCCCTTGCGTGCCTATGTATATCCAGGAACCGGCCGTCATCTGCCCGTACATGGTCAGGCCGAGGCCTTCGAGGCGCCGGAACTCGTCCCAATTGGCCCATTCGGGCACCAGGTTGGAGTTGGCGATGAGGACCCGCGGTGCCCACTCGTGGGTACGTACCACCCCGACCGGGCGGCCCGACTGGACGAGCAGGGTCTGGTCGCCCTCCAGGGACCGCAGGCATTCCTCGATGGCGTGGTACGACTTCCAGTCCCGGGCGGCACGGCCCGTCCCGCCGTAGACCACCAGCTCCTCGGGATGCTCGGCCACCTCGGGGTCGAGGTTGTTGTGCAGCATGCGCAGGGCCGCCTCCTGGGGCCAACCCTTGCACGAGATGGCGGTGCCGTGCTCGGCCCGGACCGGCCGGTAAGCGTCCTGTGTCATTGCCGGCTCACTTCCACAAGGTTGCTGGGGCTCACTGGTCTCCTTTCCAAAACCGGCTCAGATGCCCGACCCGCCGTCGATGCTGACGACGCCGCCCGTCATGAACGGCGCCGCCGGGCCCAACAGGAACGCCACCAGAGCCGAGATCTCGGCCAACTCCCCGAACCGGCCCGCCGGGATACGCTCGAGCAGCTCCCGGCGCACCTGGGGATCCTCGAGGTAGGGCAATGTCATGCGGGTCGGGAAGTACCCCGGGCACAGAGCGGTCACGGCCGTACCTGCGGCGCTGAACTCCAATGCCAGGGACTTGGCCATGCTCACCACGGCCGCCTTGCTGGCGTTGTAGTCGAGGAAGTTGCGCTCCGGGCGCAGGGCGTTCACCGAGGCGTTGAGCACTATGGAGCGCGGTGGCGGCCGCAGGCGCAGCGCCGCCCGTGACACGAGGAAGGCCCCCACGACGTTGACGTCGAGTACCCGGCGCAGGTGGGAGACGTCGAGCTCTGTGGCGGCCACGGCCTGGCCGTCGATCCCGGCGTTGACGAACACGCCGTCGAGGCCGCCGAGGCCGGTGGCGGCGGCGGCCACCACCGCTTCGACCTGCTCCTCGTTGGACACGTCGCACACCGACGCTCCGGCCACGGCCAGGGACCGCCTGGTCCGCTCCACCCCCTCGGGGCGTGAACCCACCACCCAGACCTTCGCTCCCTGCTCCACCAGGTGCTGGGAACAGGCGTAGCCGATACCGCTCGTCCCCCCGGTTATCAACACCCTGAGCGGCCCTGCCGGTGGGCCGGCGCCCGGCCCGGTAGCCGGCCCGGTGGCCGGGCCGGGCCGGCCGGCTGTGGGCGGGCCCTGGGCAGGCGACCCGGGACCGGGCCGGGCCTGGGGAGGCTGGGGCGGCGGTGTCACAGTGGTACCCCCGGGTCGGTGACGTCGCCTACCGCTGCGGTGCCGTTGCCCGGCACGAGCAGCCGGCCTGCCCGGGCCCTCAGCTCTGCCGTCGTGACCACGCCCAGCAGCTGCATGGTGCGGCGCAGCTCGTCCACCAGCACCGAGAGGACGCCCCGCACCCCGGCACCGCCTGCCGCCGCCAGCCCGTACAGGTAAGGACGCCCGACCATGCACATGTCGGCGCCCAGTGCCAGGGCGACCGCGATGTCCGCGCCGTGGCGGAGCCCGGAGTCGACTACGAGGGTGACGCCGTCGCCCACCGCCTCGCGCACCGGGCGCACCAGGGCGGCGGTCGCCACCGTGCGGTCCAACTGCCGGCCGCCGTGGTTGGACAGGTGCAACCCGTCCACACCGGCGTCGACGGCGCGAGCCGCGTCCTGCGGCCCTATCGGTCCTTTGAGCAGCAGGGGCCCCTTCCACCAGCGGCGCAGGAGCTCGAGATCCGACCAGTCCAGAGCCGGGTCGAAGGCGGCCCCTATGTCGGCCACGGTGGAACCGTGCTCGCGTGCAGCGCCCAGCCAGGGCACCTCGGCGGCACCGGGGCCCTCGACCGGTACGAGGTTGGCGAACTCGAGCACCGGGCTGGCGAGCATGGCGGTCCAGTAGCGGGGGTGCCTGGCGATGTCCGCCACCGTTGCCAGGCTGAGCGACGGCGGGATGGTGAGGCCGTTGCGCGCATCGCGCACGCGGTGGCCCGCTACGGCGGTGTCGACCGAGAGCTCCAGCACCCTGTAGCCGCACTCCGCCGCCCGCTCCACCAGCCGTCTGGCCCGGCTGCGGTCCTTCAACATGTACAGCTGGAACCACAGGTCGCCGTGGCCCGTGGCGGCCAGCGCCTCGACCGAAGTCGAACCCACGGTGGAAAGGGCGTAGGGTAGCCCGGCCCCCTTGGCCGCCCGGGCCACTTCGGGTTCGCCGACCGGGTGGAACATGCGGGTGTAGCCGGTGGGCGCCAGGCCGAGCGGTGCGGCGATGCGCCGCCCCAGGACCTCGACCGAGAGGTCGGGTGCCGATACGTCCCTCAGGGCCTGAGGCAGGAACCGCCAGCTCCGCCAGGCAGCCTCGTTCGCCTCCAGGGAGATCTCCGTCTCCGAGCCGCCGTCTATGTAGTCGAAGACCGCCCGGGGCAGCCTGCGGCGAGCCACCTCGCGGAAGTCGCCGACGCAACGGCAACCTTGCAGGGCACGGGCGGTACCGCTCAACGGCGGCAGCTTGACCTGCACCAGTTGCCTGGCTTCGCTCAGCCTCACGGGGCCACCCGCTCCAGGAGCTCGGAGACCCGGTTGCTCCCGGCCGAGGCGGGCCGGCTGCCGGCGACGACCGCTGAGGCCAAGCCGAGCCAGCGCGCCGCCTCGGGCCGGGCCGGTGCGACCAGGTTGGTCACGAGCATGGGGCAGCAGAAGAGCGCAGAACGCACAACCTGCTCCCAGTCGGCCGGCAACCACCCCCGCCGGGCCATTTCGGCCAGGAGCGGTGCCCAGACGCGCTCGGCCACGCTGTCCAATATCTGCTGGCGCATCGGGCTGGTCTGCTGGCCCGTGACCACGTCGACCACCCCGTCGGCCACTCGCGCCGTCACACCGAGCTGGTCGGCCTCAGCCGGGTGGTACAGCCAGAACGGGTGAGCCAGGGCGTTGTGGAAGGTCGCCTTGACCGGGGCCAGGAGCGCGGGGATGTCGTCGCTGGCGAAGGCCGGGTCGAAAAGCCGCAATCCCTCCGAACCCGGAGGGTTCCCCATGGCCCAGATGTTGCCGTGGTGGTCGTCACCGTGAGCCGTGACCACCGGCAGGGCAGCGAGGCGCGATGGTCGCAGGACGACGGCGGCCCGCTCGGCCAGATCGTTCAGGCTGTCGACGTACTCGACACCGTCCACCCTCCACCGCAGGTGGGCCACGGCCGCGTACGCCGGGCTCGCGGCATAGAAGCTGCGGTAGCGCCCTCCCGGGAACGCCCCGTCCCTGTCCACGAGGCGGTGGTGGAACAGCTGGTGGAGGGCGGTCCCAGCCGACTCCTCTACCGGGGAGCGCAGCGTGGCCAGCA
>JAKACE010000244.1 GCA_021821705.1 Actinomycetes bacterium
GGTACGGGCCGTCTTCAAGGCTGTCCAGGACGGCAAGCAGGCTGCGGTGCTGGTGCCCACCACCCTGCTGGCAGCCCAGCACTACCAGACGTTCTCGGACCGTTACGCGCCGTACCCGGTGAGGGTGGAGATGTTGTCGCGCTTCCTCACCCCGGCCGAAGCCCGCCGGGTGAGCGAGGGCCTTGCCGACGGCTCCGTCGATGTCGTGGTCGGTACCCACAAGTTGTTGAGCCAGGACGTGGTCTTCAAAAACCTCGGCCTGCTCGTGGTCGACGAGGAGCAGCGCTTCGGCGTCAACCACAAGGAGGCCATCAAGAAGCTCACCACCAACGTGGACGTGCTGACCATGACCGCCTCGCCCATCCCCCGCACGCTCGAGATGACCCTCACTGGCATACGGGACCTGTCGCTCATCACGACGCCGCCCGTGGCTCGCCGGCCCATTCTCACCTATGTCGGCGAGTACGACGAGCGGGCCGTGGCCGAGGCTGTCCGGCGCGAACTGCTGAGGGAGGGCCAGGTCTTCTTCGTCCACCACCGGGTGCAGGACATCGAAAGGGTGGCGGCCCGCCTGCGCGAACTGGTGCCGGAGGCCAGGGTGGCCATCGCCAACGGCCAGATGGACGAGGGGTCGCTCGAAAAGGTGGTGCTCGAGTTCTGGGAGGGCGAGTACGACGTACTGGTCTGCACCACCATCATCGAGTCCGGCATCGACATGCCAACCGTAAACACCGTGGTGATCGACCGAGCCGACATGTTCGGCCTCGGTCAGCTGCACCAGCTGCGAGGACGGGTCGGGCGCTCGGGCCAGCGGGCTTACGCCTACCTCTTCTACCCGCCCGAGCGCAAGCTGTCCGAGGAGGCCTTCGAGCGGCTGCGCACCATCGGTGAGCACACCGAGCTGGGCTCGGGCTTCAAGATCGCCATGCGCGACCTCGAGATCCGGGGGGCCGGCAACCTGCTCGGGGCCGACCAGTCAGGTCACATCGCTGCCGTCGGCTACGACCTGTACGTGCAGATGGTCGGCGAGGCGGTGGCCGAGCTCAAGGGCGAGGTCTTGAGGGAACCGGCCGAGATCCGTCTGGATCTGCCCATCACCGCGAACCTGCCAGCGGACTACGTCGAGCGCGAGGACCTGCGCCTCGAGGCCTACCGGCGGCTGGCCACGCTCAGCACCCACGAGGAGGTCGAGGACATCGGCGCCGAGTGGGACGACCGTTACGGGCCCTTGCCGGCGCCAGCCGAGGCTCTGCTCAGCATCGCCCACCTGCGGGCCGAGTGTGCCCGGTTGGGCGCCCGGGAAGTGGCCGTTGTCAGCGGGGGGATCGGTTCGCGGGCCGGCTCCCTGGTGGCCAGGGTGTCGCCCGTGGCACTCAAGGCGAGCGAGCGCGTGCGCCTGGGCCGGGTCTGGCCCGGTGCGGTCTACAAGGAAGACGCCTCTCAGATCGTCGGGCCCCTCAAGGCCGGCGGGGACCCGGCAGCAGCGCTCGTCGGGGTGCTCCAGGCGCTGGTGCCTGACCCCGCCGGGGCGGCCGCCGGCCAGCCTTAGGCCCGGTCCCCGGGGGCCAGGCGCAGCCCGCTAACATGGCCCACGGCCGTGACACACCTTCGCCCACACCCCCGCAAGCCTCTGGCCACGTCTCCCATGCGTGCCCGCGCCGCCAAGGCGACCCTGGCGATCGTGCTGGCCGGTGGCCTGGCCGGTGGCCTGGCCGGCTGCAGCACCGCCCCGCCCGCGGCCATCGTCAACGGGCAGGAGATAAGCGTGCAGCAGCTCAACGACCAGATGCGGGCCTGGTCCTCGGACAAGCCGTACGTGGCCGAGTTCGACTATCAGATGCAGCAGCAGGCCCAGCAGCAGGCTTCCCAGACCGGCAGCAACGTGCCGCCCAACTCGGTCGAAGGTGCCGGTACGGGCAGCGGTGTCTACGGCATGTACTGGGCGAGCCTCCAGCTCTCCGCCATGATCACCGCCACGGCCGTGCACCAGTACCTCGCCAGGCACGGCCAGAGCCCGTCGGCTCGCCAGGTGGCAGCGGCATGGGCGAGCGAGGACGCTGCCAACCCCTCGCTGTGGCGCCAGCTCCCGGCCTGGGCTCGCACCCAAGCGGCCGTCCGCGACGCCGAGCACGCGCTGGTCGACCGGTCGCTCACGAACGCCGGCGGCGACGAGAGCTTCTACAAGGCCCACAAGCAGTACTTCTGGTCTCAGGTGTGCCTGCTCACCTCGGACGTGACGGTGCCCGGTCCCCGAGGCACGGTCGACATGCGGGCCAGCCGCAGCCAGGCCGGAAAATTGGTCGAGCAGATGACCTCCGCGCCGGCCACGGCCGGCGGCAGCCGTTTCTGCGACTCGCAGGAGCAGTTCCTCGAGCGTGGCACGGCCTACGACAACGCAGTGGGGGCACTGCCGGTCGGCCGAGCCGTGGCGGTGCGCCGCAGCTACGGGTACCAGGCGGTCAAGGTGCTCTCGCGCCGGGTGATCCCCTACTCGGCCGAGGTGGCCGACGACATCGAGGTGGTTGCCCTGCACGGCGGAGCCGAGGCTCCGCCGACGGGTGACAACAAGATCATCGCCATCCTGAAGGCGGCCAAGATCGCTGTCAACCCGACCTACGGGATCTGGGACACGTCGGTCCCATCGCCCTACGCTCCCCAGGTCCTCTCGGCCAACCAGGCGATCCACTGACCCAGCCTGCACAATGACAGGCAACGCCTGCGCCCGCCGCCATTGCGGGGCGCTCCTGGGCCCCGGCCGGCCCACTACCCGTGGAGGCAACCGGCTCAGCCGCGGCGTGGACCGGGACAATGGGTAAGCCGACCGTGACCGTGGTGGGCCTGGGGCCGGGGCGTGCCGGGCTCGTCACCGCCGAGACCCGCGCCGCCCTGGCTGGGCAGCGCCCGGTGTTCCTGCGCACAGCCAGGCACCCTTCGGCAGAACTGGCGGGCACCGCTGCCAGCTTCGACCAGCTCTACGAGCGGGCCGTCAGCGTGGAGGAGGTGTACCCGGCCATTGTCGAAGCCCTGGTGGGTGCGGCGCGAGCGCACGGCTCGGTCGTGTACGCCGTGCCCGGCTCCCCGGCGGTGGCCGAGCGTACCGTCGAACTGCTGCGCTCGGACACGCGGGTCCTCACCGAGGTACTGCCGGCGGTTTCCTTCGTCGACCTGGCCTTCGCCAGGCTGGGAGTGGACCCGCTCGCAGCGGGGGCACGCATCGTGGACGGGCACCGCTTCGAGCCGGCCGTGGCCGGCGAGCGCGGCCCCTTCCTGATCGGCCAGTGCGACAGTCGCGAGGTGCTCTCGGTGGTCAAGCTGGCTCTGGGCGAGCTCCTCGACGAGGCCGTCGCAGCTGGGGCGGGGCCCGACGGTGCCCGGGCCGGCGCCCCCGGCCTCGAGGTAACCGTGTTGCAGCGTCTCGGCCTTGCCGACGAGCGTGTCGTCCGCCTGAGCTGGGACGACCTCGACCGGGTGGTCGAGGCGGACCACCTCACCAGCGTGTGGGTGCCCGCCCTGCCGGTCCCCTTCGCCGGGGAGATGACCCGCCTGGAACAGCTCGGGCGGGCATTGCGCGAGCGTTGCCCCTGGGACCGCAAGCAGACCCACGCCAGCCTGGCCCGCTACATGATCGAAGAGTGCTACGAGGCGGTCGAGGCCATAGACGAGCTGGGCGAGGACGGGGAAGGCTACGAGCACCTCGAAGAGGAGCTGGGCGACGTCCTGTTCCAGGTTGTGTTCCATTCCCGGCTCGCCGCCGAGGCCGGCCAGTTCACCCTGGCCGATGTAGCCCGGCGCGTCCACGACAAGCTGGTGGCTCGCCACCCGCACGTGTTCGGCTCCGTGGAGGCCGAGACGGCCGACGACGTGGCGCGCAACTGGGAGCAGATAAAGCGCTCGGAGAGGCCTGGGCGCCCGGGTGGGTTGCTCGAAGGTGTCCCGCGCGCCCTACCCAGCCTCCTGTACGCGTACAAGATCCAGTCCAAGGCGTCCTCTGTCGGCTTCGACTGGGCGGACGCCACCGGGGCCATGACCAAGGTCACCGAGGAGCTCGCCGAGCTCACTGCGGAGATGGGCCGCCTGGTCGTCTCCGCCCTGGCCGCAGACGCTGCCGGAGCTTCGCTCGACGCAGGCACGGTGGCCGAGGCGGCTCAGGGCCGCGCCGACGTGGCCGACGCCACCACCGCCTGCCGGGAGGAGCTGGGAGATCTGCTCTTTGCATTGGTCAATGTGGCCCGTCACCTGAGGACCGAGCCGGAGACTGCGCTGAGGGAGGCGACGGACAAGTTCCGGCGTCGGTTCGGGGCAGTGGAGGCCCTGGCTGCCAGCAGGGGGACCAGCCTGGACGCCATGAGCCTGGAGGCGATGGACCGGCTCTGGGACGAGGTAAAGGCCGATGAGCGCGCCGCGCAGGGCCAAGCTCGGTTTTCACTCTGCTAACACAGCTCACAGAGGCAA
>JAKACE010000245.1 GCA_021821705.1 Actinomycetes bacterium
TCCACCACGCGGGAGGCCGCCACCCTGGCCGCTTCGAGCGTGGCCTCGAGCTCGGCCTCGCCGTGGGCGAGGCTCGGGAACAGGATCTCGTACGGCCCGGGGGCGATGGCGACACCCCGGTCCAGCAGCCCGTGCATCAGGCCCGGGTAGAGACCGGTGGCAGCCGAAGCCCTGGCTCCCTCGTAGTCCTCGACAGGCTGGTCGCTGAAGAAGAGCCCCAGCAGAGGCCCTGCCACGGGGATCTGGACCGCCATGCCCGCATCGGCGAAGACGGCGGCCAGGCCTGCGGCCAGCCTGCCCGTGTAGGCGGACAGGTCGTGGTAGGCGCCCTCGTCGAGCAGCGAGAGCACCGCCAGCCCGGCGGCAGTGGCCACCGGGTTACCTGACAGGGTGCCGGCCTGGTACACGGGGCCTTCGGGGGCCAGCTGCTCCATGACGTCGCGGCGCCCGCCGAAGGCCGCCAGCGGCAAACCTCCACCCACCACCTTGCCGAAGCACCACAGGTCGGGCGTGACCCCGAAGAGCCGCGACGCGCCGCCGGTGCCGACACGGAAACCGGTGATGACCTCGTCGAACACCAGTAGGGCCCCGGCCCTCGTGCAGGCCTCGCGCAGGTCCTCGAGGAAGCCCGGCGCCGGAGGGACCAGGCCCATGTTGGCGGCGATGGGCTCGACGACGACAGCGGCGACGTCGTCGCCGATCCCGGGCACGAGGTTGTAGGGCGCCACCAGGGTGTCGGCGACGGCCGCGGGCGCGATGCCGGCCGAGGCGGGCAAGCCCAGGGTGGCCACCCCGCTCCCCCCTCCGGCCAGGAGGCCGTCGCTGTGGCCGTGGTAGCAGCCCGAGAACACGACGACACGGTCGCGCCCAGTGGCGCCCCGGGCCAACCTGACCGCCGACATGGCCGCCTCCGTGCCGCTGCTCACCAGCCTGACCTGCTCGCAACCGGGCACCCGCGCACAAATCTCCTCGGCGAGCAACACTTCGCCCGGTGTGGGAGCACCGAAGGTCGTCCCCAGCCCTGCTGCCCGCTGTGCCGCTTGGACAACCCGCGGATGGGCGTGCCCCAGGATGGACGCCCCGTACGACTGCACGAAGTCGATGTAGCGGTGCCCCTCGACGTCGAAGACGTATGCTCCGGCCCCCCGTTCGACAAAGTACGGTGAGCCCCCCACCGACTTGAAGGCCCGGACGGGAGAGTTGACCCCGCCGGGCGCCACGGCGCAGGCCCGCTCGAACCAGGAGAGGTTGGTGCTCATGGCGTCACGCCCCGAGCAGCTCGGCGACCTCGCCGGCGAAATAGGTGAGGACCAGGTCGGCACCCGCCCGCTTCAAGGCGACCAGTTGCTCCATGGCCACCGCCGTGCCGTCGAGCCAGCCGTTGGCGGCGGCGGCCTTGATCATGGCGTACTCACCGCTCACGTGATAGGCCGCCAACGGGACGTCGACCGCTTGACGGACGGCGGCCAGGATGTCGAGATAGGTGACGGCCGGCTTGACCATGACCATGTCGGCGCCCTCGGCGACGTCCAAGCCGACCTCGCGGAGCGCCTCTCGCCTGTTGCGGGGATCCTGCTGGTAAGCACGCCTGTCCCCTCCGCCGGCAATGGTCACGTCCACGGCATCACGGAACGGGCCGTACAGGGCGGAGGCGAACTTTGCTGCGTAGGCGAGGATGCCCACTTCGGTGTGGCCGGCACCGTCCAGGGCCGACCTGATGGCAGCCACCTGGCCGTCCATCATCCCCGAAGGGGCTACGACGTGAGCCCCGGCCCCGGCCTGGGCAAGGGCGACCTGCCCGTAGAGCTCCAGTGTCGAGTCGTTGTCCACCGAGCCGTCGGGGCGGACCAGCCCGCAGTGGCCGTGGTCGGTGTACTCGTCGAGGCAGAGGTCGGCCATGAGGACCATGTCGTCGCCCAGCTCGTCGCGCAGGGCCCGTAGCGCCACCTGGGCTATGCCCTCGGGGGCCCAGGCCTGGCTGCCGGTTGCGTCCTTGTTAGTCGGTACCCCGAACAGCATGATCGCCGGCACCCCGAGGTCGCACAGGCGCCTGGCCTCCTTTACGAGGGACCCGACCGTGTGCTGGAGGGCTCCAGGCAGCGAAGGGATCGGGTTAGGCGCCCCGATGCCCTCGCGCACGAACAGCGGCGCCACGAAGTCCTTGGCCGACAACGAAGTCTCGGCCAGCATGTCTCGCAGTACAGGGGAGCGACGCAGCCTGCGCATGCGGGTCTGAGGGAAACCCATTGTCCCAGGCTATCCCGGCGCCCCGAGTGAGCCGCCCCCGGTCGCGACGGCACCCGGTGATCGACGCCGCCCGAGCCCGTCCAGGCCACCAGCCGCCCTCGGTTGCGAGGGCAGCCGATGCGGTGACATTGGCCCCTACTCGCCCCCGCCCGGGCCGCCGTACCGTTTGGCTTGCCCGTTCCACCGAACGTGCCGGGCCCGGCAGACGGGTGCGGTCAACGGAGGTAGCGGAGGAGACCCTGATGGCTGTCGATGGTTACGAGGTGCGCCGAGCGTGACCCTGATGCTGGCTCGTTGGGAGTTCTCGGTCGTGACCGTCTTCCACTTCTTCTTCGTCCCCCTGACCATCGGTCTCGCCTTCGTGGTCGCATTCATGCAAACTCTTGCCTACTTGCGCCACGACCGGGACTGGGACCGGCTGACCCGGTACTTCGGGCGCCTTTTCCTCATCGAGATGGCCGTGGGGATCGTGACCGGCATAGTGCTCGAGTTCCAGTTCGGGCTCAACTGGTCCGCCTACTCGATCTTCGTGGGCAACATATTCGGTGCTCCCCTGGCGATCGAGGCCCTGCTCGCCTTCTTCATGGAGTCGACGTTCATAGGCCTGTGGGTGTTCGGTCGCGACCGGCTCCCTCGTAGCCTGCACCTGCTGTCCATCTGGATGGTCAGCCTCGGCACGGTCCTGTCGGCGTTCTTCATACTGGCGGCCAACTCGTGGATGCAGCACCCCGTGGGTTACAGGATCTCCCACGGCCAGGCTGTGCTCACCAACTTCTGGGCGGTGCTCGCCAACCCCGTTCTCTGGGGTTCGTTCGTCCATACGGTCCTGGGCGCGTTCGCTACAGCCGGCGCTCTCGTGCTCGGGATCAGCACGTGGCGGGCCCGACGCGAACCCGCGGGCAGCGAGCACCGCCCAGCCTTCCTGCAGGCCACCCGCTGGTCCGCCTGGTTCACCATGGTGAGCACCCTGTTGGTGGCGGTGAGCGGGGACGTGCAGGCACGCCTCATGGACGTGTACCAGCCCATGAAGATGGCTGCAGCCGAGGCGCTCTACAACACCAAGTCCGGCGCCAGTTTCTCGCTGCTCACCATCGGCAACCTGAAGAACCGGCCCGTCTTCCAGATCAGGATCCCTCACCTGCTCTCGCTCATCGCGGACCTGTCCTGGGACGGCCAGGTGAAGGGGATCGACAACCTCCAGGCTGCCGACGTGGCCCGCTACGGCCACGGCAGCTACATCCCCGTCGTCCCCCTCACCTACTGGTCGTTCCGGGCGATGGTCGGCGCAGGCATCTGCATCATCCTGCTTTCGGCCTGGGTCATCTGGGCGACCAGGCACGCGAGGTCCGAGGCGTTCCTGGCCAATAGCTGGGGCACCCGTGCCGTCGTCGCCGGTATCGCTCTGCCCTTCGTCGCCAACACCACCGGATGGGTGTTCACCGAGGCGGGCCGCCAACCCTGGGTGGTCAACGGGCTCATGACGGTGGCCAAGGGCGTCTCCAGCGTGCCGACCGCCGACATGGCCTTGACACTGGCCGTCTTCGTGCTCGTGTACAGCGCCCTCGGGGCGCTCGACGCCTGGCTCTTCGTGCGGGCCAGCCGGCGCGACCTGGACGACAGCGGCCACGACGAGGGCCACGCCGACTCGGAAGTGGCCGGTCTGGTCTATTGAGACGATTGGGGAGGCAGTTCTGAGATGTCGGCCTTTGCAGCCCTGGACACGACCTGGTTCGCGCTGATCGGCCTGCTCTGGGCGGGCTACCTGTTCCTCGAGGGGTTCGACTTCGGCGTGTCCATCGTGGCGCCGTTCGTATCGGCCGACGCCCAGGACCGCAGGGTGTGCATGAACGCCATCGGCCCGGTGTGGGACGGCAACGAGGTCTGGTTGCTGACGGCCGGTGGCGCCACCTTCGCTGCTTTCCCCTTGTGGTACGGGCGTCTTTTCAGCGGTTTCTACCTGGCGCTGTTCCTCGTACTGCTTGCGCTCATCGTGCGGGGCGTCTCGTTCGAGTTCCGGGGCAAGCTCACGTCACCTGGGTGGCGAAGGACGTGGGACTGGGCCAATTTCGCCGGGAGCCTCGTGCCCGCCGTCGTCTGGGGCGTGGCGTTCACGGACCTGGTGCGTGGCGTCGTCCTGGCCCCTGGCGGTATCTATTTCGGTGGCCTCTGGGGGTTGCTCCACCCGGTGGCGCTGGTGGG
>JAKACE010000246.1 GCA_021821705.1 Actinomycetes bacterium
GCGGCGACGAGGGGCACCGCCGCCGCCGACTTCACACCGTACTTCGCATTGTCCCACACGCTCCCGTCCTCGGGCGGTGGGCCGACGAGGGTGCTCCGGTAGTGCGCCGCTGCCGCCTGCTCTTCGCCCCTCTGCGAGAGCAGTTCCTGGGTGGCGGTCCGGGGCCTCGGCGGCTTGGCTGCCGCGGGAGCGCCAGCAGCACCAGAAGCACCTGTAACTGGGGCCCCGGCCACTGCCTGCCCCGCCCCGGGCTGGGAGCCGGCGCCGGGGGTTGTCGCGCCCGTACTGGCGCCAGTCTGTCCAGCTGCTGCCGGCCCAACCCTGGACCGTGAGCTGGTTGCGCCATTGGTCGCGCCGGGGGCTGCGGTGCCCTTGCCGAGGGCTCCCGGCTTGCTTGCAGGTGACAGCCCGCCTGTGCGCGTCTGCGGCTGCGAGATGAACTTGGTTGCCGACCCCTTCATGTTCTTCCCCGCCAACCGCAGGCCCTGGGCCGCCCGCCCGGCGGTGCGGCGGTGCATGGCCTCGCCGATGCCGGCGCCGACGCCGCCGGCGGCGGCCGCCCACCCGAGCGCCCCGTTCAGCTTGAACGGGCTCGGCGCCCCGATCATCTTGAACAGGTGGTGCATGAGCCACAGCGCGGCGAAGGGAGTGAAGGCGGTCCAGAGGATCGTCATGATCGACCCCGGCCCGAAGAGGCCCGCTCCAGCTTGCACCAGGAAGCCCGAGATCACGGCCACGAGGGAGAGGATCAGCTGGGCCATGACGCTGAAGATGATGAGCCCGAGCGCGTACTTCCCGAGCTTCGTCATCGACCCCTCGTAGCGGCGCCCGGGCAGCAGGGACAGCACGAACACCACCGGCACCAGGATCATCAGCACGAGCAGCGCCATCTTGGCGATGAGCAGGGCGCCGGAGAGCAACAGGAAGACCAGGAATACGGCCAGCGACGCCGGCACGAACATGATGGCGGTGACCATCGCCTGGCCGTTGGCGTCCCCGTGCCAGTTGAGGAGGAAGTTGGCCACCTGGGGCGAACCGGCCGCGTAGTTGTTGATGGCGTTCGTATTGGTCGACCAATGGAACGGCCCCTGGCTCCACGAGCCGGCGGAGCTGGACCACCAGTTCTGGCAGTCCTGCCCGGTGACTTTGTGGCCTGTGAGGAGCCGGAACCCGGACGCCACGTGCCAGCCACCGCCGCCGTACTCGCACGCAGCCCAGGCGATGATGGAGGCGTCGATGGTGCTGTTGCTGTCGCTCGGGGAGAGCCAGGCGGCCGATTGCGGGTTGGGGTTGGGCGGCCCGTGGAAAGCTGCCCCGGCATTGGTGACACTTATCTGGTACGCCGCCGGGATACCAGCCTGGGAGTCCAGGGCGCGGCAATAGACGCGCAGGCCATAGTGGTTGGCGGCGGTCGCCGAGCTCGACGCTGACGCGGGCGCCTGCGGGCCGAACTGGATGTCCTGGTAGGCCCTGAGCCCCGTCTGCTCCCACATCGCGTCGAGGGCCATCGGGACCGAGGCAGAGGCCTGGGCGGCAGGGTTGGTGCCGTAGTCGGTCTTGTAGTTACGGAGCAGCTGCCCCTCGTAGTTCGCGCAGCTGAGCTCGTTGCCGGTGTCGCGCGCGCCGGCCGCCGTCAGGCTCTGGTCCGCCGCCGTGGCGACCGCCGCCGTCGGCAGGGACGCGACGCCAGAAATGGTGCTGTAGACCGAGTTGATCACCCACCCCGGCGACATCACGCCGAGGGTGCTGCCGCTCGACGCCGACGCCCCGGCGAGCATGGCGGCGAACAGCCCGACGACGACAAGGGCCCGGCCAACGCTCTGCCACGGCCGCCCCCCCGAACGCTTGGCCATCTGCCAGAGCGTTGCGGCTATGGCCAGGGCCACCAGCGCGGCGACGATCCCGCTCGAAAAGAAGGCATTGCCGAGCACGGCGGTGTAACGGTCGGCGGCAGCCCCCAAGCTGTTCCCGAAGCAGAAGTTGGTCGCCGCCTCGGTTACGTTGGTCCCGGCTTTCCACAGCGCGTTGCCGGCGGTGAGCGAAATGGTCTCGATGCCGTTGCGCTGGATGCGCTGCGCCAGGTCGTTCAGCCCGAGCCCGAAGGCGCCCCCGCCGAAGTCGGTGTGCAGGCTCGATGTCGACGACGCCCAACGGTCGATGGGCAATGTGCCGGCCGAGAAGCGTTGCGTATAGCTGAGGGACGAGTTGTTGGTGGCGCAGAACAGGTTGCTCGCCCCGGCGCCCGCCGGTGAGCCAGCCGTACCCGCCCACGCCGGGCCTGCTGTAGCGACGTTGGCTGTAACGAGGACAGCGAAGACAACGGCGCCGACGGCCAGGCACCTGGCCAGGAGCCTGCGCACCCTGCCCACCCCGCTCAAGGGCCCCTGCTGCCGATGGCGGCGGCGAAGAGCGGACGTGAAGGGACCGAGCCTGAGCGGACGACGTACCATTCCTCGCCTGCCGGGTCGAACTCGCGGCCGGCGACGAAGAACTTCCCTACCTCCCGTTTGGCCTTGCGCTTGTCGTTCAGGGCTTGGTACGTCTTGAGCCTGAGCCCCGAACGCGTCCGGGTCTCGATGAGCCAGAAGGCCAGGCCTTCGACCGCCGGGACGGCGAACAGGGCCGTCTCCCCCACCAACGACCAGGCGATCGCCGTCACGAGGACGGCCGGGACGAAGGCCAGGCCGGCGATGACCAGCGAACGAGCGGGCAGGTCGAAGCCGTGGAGGACCACGCGTCGCTGCCTGCTGGCGCCGCTCGTGAGCGGCGTCAGGCAGAAGATGCGCACGACCACCCTCCTCTGGTCCCCGGCCTTCAGCCGAGGATGTTGATGATGGCGTTGATGATGACGTCGGCTATGGCGAGCAGGGCCGGGATGAGGACGTCGGGGAGGACCAACACCCCGCCGACCACCAGGGTCCAGAGGACGTGCTGGTGCTGGCTCTGCCCGGTGCGGCGTTGCCAGAGGTACCTGCCGATGCTGAAGACGACGAGCAGAACGCCGACGATCGCCAAGAGGCTGGAGAACTTGGAGAACCCGGTCGCACCACTGACGTCGGTCCAGACGGTGCTCCAGCTCTTGGCCAGGTCGACCTGGTTTGCTGATGTTGCTCCTGCGATGAGGTTCATGCCTGTGACTATGTAGCAACCACCAAATCGAGCATGTCGGCTTCAGCCAAGGAGGTGGATGCCGGCGGTGATGACGACATCGGCAATGGTCAGGAGGGCCGGGACGACGACGCCTGGGAGGATGAGCAGCGCCCCGACGGCCATGGTCCAAAGGACGTGGCTGTGCGGGTGCGGATGGCCGGAGCCGCGCCGGGACCAGATCCACCGGGCGATGCTGGCGACGACGAGCAGGGTGCCGATGAGCGTCAGGACGTTGCTGAGCTGGCTGTAGCCGCCGGCGTGCTTGACGCTGGCCCAGACGGTGGCCCAGGTCTTGACCAGGTCGACCTGGTGGGCCGCTGCTGTAGTTGCCGCTGCTGCGATGAAAGCGCCTATGCCCATGACTATGTAGCAACTCCTTGATCGAGCACGCGGGGCTCCGCCGGCACGGGCACGGCGCGCCAGGCGGTGATGTCCCAGGGCCCGACCGTCCCGTCGTCGTTGTGGTCCCGGACAGCCGTCACGGCGACCACTTGTCCGGCGCTGATCGACAGCGCCCGGACATCCTCGTACGCCGGGACGCCGGGCCAGAGCACGGCCCGGGCTTCGGGCGGCGCTGTGGACAGGAGCAGCCAGCGCACCGGTTCCGGGAGCACCGCCAGCGGGCCCTCTGCCATCGGGTTTTGGACCATCGGGCCCTGTACCGGCGGGTTTTGGGCCAGCTCGGAGCGCTGTGACCCGCTGGGCCCGCCTGTGGGCCAGCCTCTGCTGGTCGCTGGGGGGATGAGCGACAAGCTGGAGAGCGCCGTCGTCTCGGACCGCGCCGCCCACGGCCCGGACGGGGTGAGGCGCCGCCCGTCACTGGAATAGCGGAGCGACTGCTCCATCGTGACGCGCGCCAGAGCAGCCGAGCTGAGAGCGTACGCGACGATCACCTGGCGGTACTCGCCGTTGCGGCGCAGCATGCAGCTGTCGGCCATGTCCCACCGGGTGAAGAGCGGCAAGGCCGGGCTGCCCGGCAGGTCGGCCCAGCGTGCGTACTGGATCTGGCGACTGTAGCGGAGGGTGAGCGCCGGCTCGGTGGCGGCGGCCTTGCCGCCGCGGGCCGGCGGGACAAGACCAGCGCTGGGCGCCGGCGCACCGAGAACCGGGCCCAATGCGTGTGCCATCACCAGTACCTATGCCGGCTGGGGCTGGGCCGGGGACGGCGCCAGCCGATAGAGAACGTCCCCGCAATGTAGGCGGCGGCGCCGTGTACATTGCGGGGCCAGGCATACCTAGCGGCTACCTGATCGGGCACGCACCGCCGATACAGCCCGTGCTGGAGTCGCCTACAG
>JAKACE010000247.1 GCA_021821705.1 Actinomycetes bacterium
CTGGGCTTGAAACTGGCCAGCTCTCTCGGGGCGCGGCTGCCGGCGGCGCTCACGGCCGTTGGCAAGGCACAATTGGCCTTCAATTCGCCTCGGTGGCCGCCAGGACAGGGCGAACGGCCGTCTTCGGCACAACGGGGCGGTGGGGCGGCTCTGGCTGCACAGCTGGAGCAGGTCCGCGCCCTCGGCTACGCTGTCGACGACGGCGAGACCGCCCGCGGTATCCGCTGCGTTGCGGCGCCTCTGTTCAATGACCGCGGCTGCTGCGGGGCCATCGGCGTCAGCTATCTCCTCGGCGCGGCTACGGCCCCTGCCGGCGTCGAGCAAGCCGTGGTCGACGCAGCGGCGCGAGCGTCAGCCAGGCTGGGCGTGGGGGTGCGGCCAAGTTGAGGACGGACGCCCTCCTGCCCGACCGGGACCTGAACCTGGTGTTGGGGAGCCGGGAAATCGACCCACCCGTGCCCGGAGAGGTACTGGTGCGGGTGGCCTGGGCCGGCGTGTGCGGCTCCGACCTGCACGTGCTGGCTTCGGGCGCCTGGGTCGCCTACTGGCCTGCGACGCTCGGCCACGAAGTGGCCGGGACCGTCGAGGACTGCCCGGGGGGCGAGATCGCTCCCGGTACGACGGTCGTGGTGGATTCGCGCTTGCCCTGCGGGAGGTGCGCCGGGTGCAGCCAAGCCCCCTCGTTGTGCCACAACATGACCTGGCTTGGCGAGTCGCGGCCCGGCGGCTTCGCCCGGCTGCTCGTTGTCCCGGTCAGCAGTGTGGTTGCCTGCCCCGAGGGGACCGAACCCGCCATCGCCGTGCTGGCCGAGCCCTTGGCCGTGGCCATGCACGCCGTTTCCCGGTTGGTGGCACCGCCGCCAGGTCCGGTCCTCGTCGTCGGCTACGGGCCGGTGGGTGCGCTCGTGCACCTCGAACTGCTGAGGCGCTGGCCGGGCCTGGAGGTTTGCGTTCGTGAGCCTTTGGCTTCTCGAGCCGAACTGGCGCTGGCACTGGGAGCCAAGTTGGTGGCCCCGTCCGGGCTTGGCGCCGCCGGCACAGCCGCCGCCGAAGAAGACGGTTTGCCCGCAGGGACCGAGTTCGCTCTCGTGGTGGACACGGCCGGGTACCCCCAGTCACTGGCTGCGGCGTCACGGGCCGTGGCGAACGGCGGCACCGTCCTCGTGGTGGCCCTCTCAGGCCAGGCTGTCCCTGTCGTCCCCTCGGATCTGGTCGAGCGGGCGATCTCGATCGTAGGTTGCATAGGTTTCGACGGCGAACTGCCCGAGGCGGTTGGGGTGCTGGCCTGCGCCCCCGACCGGTACCGGCCGTTGGTGACCGAGGCCCTCCTTTTGGAGGAGGCACCCCAGCGTCTGGCCGAACTGGGGCGCCGTCCTTCTGTGGGCAAGGTGGTGGTGCGGCCGTGGCGGGACTGACCGATTACCTCGAAACCCGCGTGCGGGGGGTCCCGGCTTATCGCCCGGGCCGGCCGAGCCCGGGACCGAGCGCAGGCAAGCTGTCTTCCAACGAGGCCCCCCTGGGACCGGCACCCGAGGTACTGGCCGCGCTGGCGTCACCTTCGCTGAGCGTAAACCGCTACCCCGAGCAGGCCGGCGTTGTGGAGGCACTGGCGAGCCGGGTGGGCACAACGCCGGAGCACGTCGTGCTCACCAACGGCAGTGACGAACTGTGCTATCTGGTCGCCAACCTGCTGCTGGGGCCGGGCCGTGTTGCCGTGCTGGGCGACCCCTGCTACCAGATCGACGCCACGGCCTCGCTGCTGTCGGGTGCCGAGCTGAGGCGGGTTGCCCTGCGTGAAGACGGCCGCCACGACCTTCGGGCCATGGCCCGGGCCTGCGCCGGGGCGTCGGTGGCGTGGCTACCCAGCCCCCACAATCCCACCGGGGCGGCTTGCCGGCCCGAGGACATCGAGGAGTTCCTGGAGGTCGTGCCGGCCGACTGCCTGGTCGTGCTGGACGAGGCCTACCGGGCGTTCGCCGACCCGGACCTTCAGCCCGATGTGGCCCGCTTGCTCGCCCGCCATCCCAACCTGCTGGTGCAAAGGACCCTGTCCAAGGACTGGGCGTTGGCGGGCCTGCGGGTCGGCTACGGCATCGCCGCGCCGGAGCTGATCGAGATCATCGCCCGAAGCCGGCCTCCGTTCAGCGTCAACGCCGTAGCCCTGGCCGCGTTCCAGGCTGCCGCAGGCAACGAGGCCTGGCGCTCGATGTCGGTAGCTCGTGTGCGCCACGAACGCGACCTACTGCAATCGGCCCTGGCGTCCAACGGTGTCGTCTATTACCCCAGTCAGGCGAACTTCGTAACGGCCAGGCTGGATGCCTCGGCCTTGGGCCCGGCCCTGGCCGCTACGGGCACGGTTGTCCGTGCCGGTGAGGACTTGGGGCTGCCGGGCTGGGTGCGCATCTCCATCGGCTGGGCACCCCAGATGGCCGTCCTGCGAGGTGTGCTCGCCTCGGGAGCGCGCCGGCGCGACAACGAGCCGGACAGCAACACAGTCACGACAACGAAAGGGGCATGATGGCGACGATCGACGGTCCTGTGCGGGTGATAGGCCGCTGGGGCGATATGGGCGCAAAGGCCAGAGAGGCTGCCACCTACCGCGGGCTGGACAAGATCTTCGACCCTGCCCTGCGCGAGAGCATCTGCGAGCTGATCGAGGACGTACGCAGGCACGGCGACGAGGCGGTGGCCCGGGCCCTGAAGAAGTTCGACGGCTGCGACGTCGAGCCGAGCGGGCTGCGGGTCACCGACGAGGAGCTCGCCAGGGCCCGCAGCCAGATCTCAGACCAGCTCCTGGCGGCCATCCGCGACGGCATCGACCACGTCCGCCGCTTCAACGAGCAACTGGTGGCCCGGGGCGACTGGGAGTTCGAGAGCGAGCCCGGCCTCATCGTGGGCGAGAAGGTCACTCCCATCGCCAGTGCGGGCCTTTTCGTGCCGAGCGGCAAGGGGTCCTACCCGTCCGTACTGGTCCAGCTGGGCACACCGGCGGTGGTCGCCGGCGTGCCGACCGTCGCCGTGGTCGTGCCGCCGGTGCCGGGCTCGGCCGGGGTCGTGGACCCGGCCGTGCTGGTCGTGGCCAGCGAGCTCGGCATACGCGACGTGTTCAGGGTGAACGGGCCGGCAGGCATCGCCGCGCTCGCCTTCGGTACCGAAACCGTGCCCAAGGTGCGCAAGGTGGTTGGGCCGGGAAGCCCGGCCGTGACCTGTGCCCAGGTCGAGGTCCAGAGGTACGGCACCGTGACCACGATGCTGCTCGGGCCGAGCGAAAGCCTGATAATCGCCGACGACAGTGCCGATCCCCGCCTGCTGGCCGCCGACCTGCTCAACGAAGCCGAGCACGGGCCCGACTCATCGAGCATCCTGGTCACCGACAGCGAGGAGCTCCTGGCCGCCACCCAGGCGGAGGTCACCACCCAGCTGTCAGCCCTGCCCGAGCCCCGCCGCAGCTATGCCGCAGCTGCGCTGGGCCGGAACGGGGGAGCCATCCTGGTGACCGACATGGTCGAGGCCACCGACGTTGCCAACGCCTACGCCCCCGAGCACATGCAGGTCGCCGTGGCCGACCCGGACGCAGCCCTGGCCCGGCTCACCGACGCCGGTGAGATCCTGGTCGGGCAATGGACGCCCGTCTCGGCGGCGAACTTCATAATCGGCTGCCCTGCCGCTCTGCCCACCAGCGGCTTCGCCAAGGTGAGCGGTGGGATCACGGCCGAAGCGTTCCGCAAGCGCTCGGCTGTGGCGAGGGCCGACAGGGTCTCCCTGGCCCGGATGAAGGACTCGATAACCGCCTTCACCGCCCACGAGGGCTTCCCGGCACACGAGGCGGCAGTTACCATCCGGTTCCCTTGAGCTCGCCCAGCGCCGTCGTGCTCGCCCTGTTGCGCCAGGGCAGGACCGAGGCTGCGGCGCGCCAGGTGGCAAGCGCCCTGGAGGAGCTGTTCGCCATGAGAGTGGCCGCAGTGGAGTTCACCCAGGACGAGTACAGCCTCAACTCCGTCAGCGGCCGCGTGCACACCGGGGGCGACGGGGGAACGCTCTTCTTCAAGTTCCACCAGGAGGACGGCGAGCAGGACCATGTGGCCGAGTACTACAGGGCCCGTCTGCTCAGCGATGCCGGCCTCCCGGTGGAGGTGCCGGTGGCGACGTCCAGCCGCCCCGGCGCCCAGGTCGCCATATACCGGTTGCGGACCGAGCCCCGCATGGCCGACCTGTGCGCCGGCGCCGAACGCGACCTTGGCGCGGCAGCGTCGCTGGCGCCCGATCTGTTGAGGGCGCGCCACGATCTCGACGACGCCACGGCACAATTGATGCTGGCCACGCTGCGCTCCCCGGTAGAGGAGTCGGCTGGGACCGCCCTCCACCAGCTGTTCCACCACCGCCTCGTGGACAGGGACGGGGCGTTCCCGGGAGGGCGCTACCGCAGCTTCTATGCCGAGAGCCC
>JAKACE010000248.1 GCA_021821705.1 Actinomycetes bacterium
ACGTCCAAATGCCATGGGACGGCCTCGACCACGGCCAGCCCGAAGCTCTCCAGCACGGGCAGCAGGGCCGACAGCTCCGCACGCTGCCATGCGGCCCGCCGCAACCGGAAAGCCCCCGCCGGCCCGGGACGCCCGGCGACGACCCGCAACGAGTACGGGGCGGGTGCCAGGACGGTCCCGTGCGGCCCGGGCCCGAAGGACTCCCAACGCTCCGTGAGAGGCAGGAGCCTGTCCAGCTCTACCCAGTCGAGGGACGCCTCGTTTGGCGCCGTCTGCTCCGCGTACCCAGGGGGTAGCGAACGCAGGAAAGCCTCGTCGTGATGGCCCACGTCCCGGCCGCGCCGAGACCCGAGCTGAGCGACGACCTCGCTGGCCCACTGTTCAGGCACGGGCATAGCCCAGTATGCGCCACCGGCCCCGGCTCAGGGGGTGAGGCCCGCCGGTCCCGGCCCGGACCACCGGAGCCGCCGGCCGCGCCCGGACGGGCTGGTTCCTCTTGGCACACCCCCGGCTGACGGCGGGGCTCGCAGGGCGGCGGGGCGGCGGCCGACCGCACTCAACGGCGGACGGCAAACGATGTCGAAACCGTCCCCGACAAGCCGGGCGCGCCGCAGCTTGCCTGCACCCTCCTCCACGGCCCGGGCGGCGAACAAGGCCAGGCCCTCGCGGGCCCTTTCCTGCGTGAGCCCGCTGCCGACCGCCCAGATGACGGCGACAGCGCCCTGGCCCCTGGCATCCAGCAACTTGTTGGCAACGGCCCGGGCACTCGGCGGTCTGCCGGCTCGGCGGGCCGTAGGCAGGAACGCCTTGACTTCCACCGTGGTACCACACGCCAGCATGTCGGCTGTGCGTGCCCCGGCCCGCTCCGCCAGCGAACGCACGAAGTGGCCCTCCCCCACCAACGTATGGGCCACAGCCAGCTCTTCGTGACTGAGGCGCCTGGCGGTCTCGTCGAGCGCACCCGGCTGGCGTCCGTGCCGGCACCCCCAGACGGCCCCCAGGGCGCTCCCGCTCCCCTCCCCGCTCATCTACCGCCGGCTCCCTCAGCGCCGGGACCGCCGCCGGCACCGGCCGGGTCGGGTCTCTCCAGGTCCACCACCAGCAGTGACGCCCAGGGCGACTCTTGGCGCAGCCGGCGGTTGAGCGCCCGCAGGAACGCCAGTTCGGCGCTCTCGTCCAATTGCCCCGGCCCCCGCACTGCGCAGGACACCACATAACGGAACTCGCTTAGGGGCAGGCCCTCGTCGTCCACGAAGTCGTGCTCAACCAGCCGGGCCGCAACCTGGCCGTCGCCCAAGAGATAGGCCGTGCCCGGAGGGGCGGGCAGCGGGACCGTCCCGGCAAGCTCGCCGAGCCGCTGTGCCACCTGCTCGATGGGTTGGTCACTGTCGATGAAGAGATCGACCGTACGGGACATGAGGCCTCCTTGCTGCGCTGCAGTAAGAGGCGGCCAACCCCGTGAGGCGGTCGCGATAGTGCCCCGCAGCCGCGGAGACGTTCCTGGGCCTGAGGCTACCTTTTATTGAGTTTCATGTCAACCCAGGTACTACCGAGCCACAGAAGTTCTGGCTCGGGATGTCAGCGCGTCCCGTTGCCTGCCACCCGCCCGGCCGGTTCGTCGAGAGGGACTTCGAGCTCGAACCAGATCGTCTTGCCCACGTCGGAGTGAGATTCGACACCCCACGCCGTCGCCAGCCGGCGAAGGAGCATCAGCCCACGCCCGCTGTACGCGTCCGGGGGCGCCACCGCGAACGAGGGCAGGCGCGTGTTCTGGTCGAAGACCTCCACACGCACCCGGGGGCCGGAATGGACGACGCTCACCTGGAAGTCGCTGCGGGCGTGCAGGACGGCGTTGGTGGCCAGCTCGCTTACGAGCAGGGGCAGGTCGTCGCACGACAGGCCCCATCCGGTCAGCACGTCGGCCACGAAGTGCCTCGCAGCGAAGACCTCGCTCGCCTCAGGGGCAAAACTGCGAGACGTCCTCTTCGGGCCGGCGGGCCCGAGCTCAACCATGGCACCCGAGCCCGGCCCTGCCAGCGCGCCACGGCAGTGCCCTGTTGTCCACTCGGTCGCCAACCCCTTCCGGTCTGCTTTGTCCGTTTAGAGCGATTCTACCAGGGCACGGGGCCATCCGCCCTGTACTTGGCACCTTGTCCCGCCACTCCCCCGTCGCAGCACCACCACTCGACCTCCCCGCCCGAGCCTCCGAGCTCGTCGCCGCCTCCTCCGCCCGTCCCGTGCGGCCCACAGGTTCGCGCTGCCGGCGCGAAGACGCATTGCCATAGGACCGAAAAAACCCCACCTCCCCGTGGCGCGGCGCCGGCAGCAGGGTATGATTGGGAGTGAGAGCACGGCAAAAGGGTGCTCGTGGTAACCGTCCCGAAAGGAGAGCAAAGTGGCAACATCGAGCTCGTCCGAGGAGGCCGGTCCGCCGGGCTGCTGAGGTGCCGGGCGGTGGACCACTCTGGTGGCGCTCCCCGTGGGCACCCCTGGTTGCGCCTGGTAGTTCCGGTGGCACCCCTGCCTTGTCACATCGAGCCAATACGTAGACCGTAAGTCCCGGTCTCGAGGTGGTCCCAAAACGCTTCGTCAGGGGCGTGCCAGTGGACGAGGGTGAGCTCGAGAGCTCACCCTCGTTTCGCGTCCGCAGCTCTCGCCCTACCCATGGCGCCAGCCATGTTCGCTCGCCTCGGCCGGCGCCGGGCCCGAGCGAGCTCAACTTTTCTCCCGATGGCCAGGACCGGGTCGCCCTACCCCCCTCGGACCGCCGAGCTCTGCGCCCATTGCAGCCGACTGCCTCGCCTCTGCCAAGCGGGCTAGCGCCTCCCGCCGCTCCGAGGCGTGGTCGATCACGGCCGCATGCCTGCGGGGCGCGCCGGGATCTGCGGCCTCGGGCCCTGCGCCACCGGCGGGGTCGACAGCCGCCGCCCTGGCGTACCGGCGCACATAGGTGCGGTCGGCGTCGAAGCGCTCACGCTGGAGCTCGGGGTTGAAGACCCGGTGAAAGGGTGCCGCGTCCGTGCCCGTGCCGGCCACCCACTGCCACCCGTGCTGGTTGGACGCCAGGTCTCCGTCGACGAGGTGCCACATGAACCACCGGGCCCCCAGCCGCCAGTCGAGATGGAGGTCCTTCACCAGGAAGCTGGCGGCGACCATGCGGGCACGGTTGTGCACCCAGCCCTCTTGCAGCAACTGACGCATGGCCGCATCGACGAGCTCGTAACCTGTCGTGCCCGTCGCCCAGGCTTCGAACCTGCGCCGGGCAGCGGCGCCGCTGTCCCAGCGCAGGTGGCGGCCGAAGGCTTGTAGCGGCTCGCGTGCCGAACGGGGGTGGTGCCAGAGGACGTCGGCGTAGAAGTCCCTCCACGCCAGCTCCGTACGGAGCCGGTCGGCTCCGCTGCCCGTCCCCACCACTTCCAGCACCGTCCTCGGGTGCAGCGACCCGAAGTGCAGATAGGCAGACAGCCGCGAGGTGGCGTCGGCCCCGGGGTTGTCCCGCCGTTGGGCATAGGTGCCGAGGTTGTGCTCGACGAAGCGTCCGAGAGCGGCGTGCGCAGCCAGCTCGCCGGCGGGCGGGAGGTGCCCTGCGAGCCCCAGTGGCAGGTCCTTCCACCACGCCGGGAGCCCGTGCTCGCCCGGCTGGGCGTGCGGACCGAGCAGGTCGTCGGGACCGCCATCACAGCGGAGCCGGGTGAAGCGCGCCGGCGGCGCCGGAACTGGCGCTGCCCACCCGGCCCGCTCCAGTGCGCGCAGGTAGGCCGTGAACACGGCGAACCTGCCACCGCCGGCCGAGCGCAGCGTGCCTGGCTCCACGAGGTACGGCGAGCCTGCAGCCCGCAGGACGGCCCCCTGGCGGCCCAGGGCGGCGGCCACCGCACGGTCGCGGCGGGCACCATAGGGGCCGAAGTCGGCGGTGACCGCAACGGTCCGGGCGCCGGCCTCTGCCGCCACCGCAGGCACCACCTCGGCGGGATTGCCCCGGCGGACCACCAGGTTGCCTGCCAGCTGGCGGTCCAGCTGGGTCAGTGTGCAGGCCAGGAAATGCCGGCGATTGGGGCCGGCCGGCTCGTAGAGGCGCGGGTCGAGGACGAAGAGCGGGACGACCGCGTCGGCGGCACCGGCGGCGAGGCCGAGCGCAGGCAGGTCGCCGAGGCGCAGGTCCCGCCGGAACCACATCACAGCAGAGGGCATCGCCCTAACTGCTCCCTCCGGCGCCCGCTCCGCAACCCGTGCCCTCGGCACGACCGTTCGCCGCCCCCGGGCGCCCGATGTCCTCGGGCCATGGCACGCCCGTGCGCAGCGCGCACCACTGGAACAGCTGCTCGCTCTCGGCCCTACCCTGTTGCCCCGAGCGGTAGGGGTGGCGCACCGGCCAGCGGGCATCGGAGCGCGGGCGGCGGTCGTGGAAGAACCGGCCCGGGCCCTGTCCCTGGGCGCCACC
>JAKACE010000249.1 GCA_021821705.1 Actinomycetes bacterium
AAGGACGGGACCTTCTCAGGCGTCTCCAACCTCGGCGGTACGGTGGCCCGGGGCGGGGCGGTGCTCAACGGCAAGGTCTACCTCACGGGCAACGCCGCCGGGTTCAACCAGTTCTTCGGGTTCTCCAAGACGGGGGCATCGGCAGCGGTGGGCAAGTGGGTGTCGGTGCCGCGCACCTCGAAGTTCTACCAGGCACTCTCGTTCCGGCTCACGATGGGCACGGCCGTGCAGTACCTGGCCCTCGGGCGCTCTCTCCAGCCCCTGGCGCCGACGAGGGTGCGCGGGTGGGCCGTCAACGCAGTGCGCGAGACCGGCAAGACCAACGGCGTCAACCTGGTGGAGACCGTCTACATTCGGGCCAAGGGCACCCCGCTCCCGGTTGAGGTGCTCCTGTCCATCGGGGGTTTCCCGGCCACGATCGTCTACAGCAACTGGGGCCGGCCTCCCAAGGCGTCGGTGCCGCACAAGTCGGTCCCTCTCGAGGCCACCTGGATGCTCTAGGGCGCCCCGGGCCGCCCGGGCTCGCGGACTTGACATCGGGGCCCCCGGTAATGAGGATCGCTGCATGAAGACACGGCGGCTGGTGGGGCCCTTGGCAGCGTCGCTCTCGTTCCTGCTGCCTGCGGCATCGTACCCGGCCCCGGCCTCGTGGGCCGCACCGTCGGGCCCAGCGTCGGCGGGCGGCCTGCCCGGGACGTCGCCGACCACGCCGCCTACCACCACAACGACGACGACCGTCCCGCCCGGGACGTCCACGACCACGGTCCCGGCCTCCACCACCACTACGACCGTCCCGCCGGGGACGTCCACGACCACGACCGTCCCGCCGGGGACGTCCACGACCACGGTCCCGGCGCCCACCACCACGACGACCCTGCCCGGTGCCCGGGCCCAACGGCTGCTGGCGTCGGCGATCAGCGCCGCCAATTCACAACGGGGGTTCACCTGGCGGGCCACCGTGCGCGCCGGCAGGCAGTCCGAGGTCGCCTCGGGGCAGTCGGGACGGGCGTACGGGACGCAGACCATCTCAGTGGCAGGGGCGGGGGGGGCGTTCAAGCTGAGCGTGGTCCTGGCCGGGACGAAGCTGTTCGTGGAGGGCGACGCCGCCGGCCTGCAGAACGTGCTCAACCTGAACGCGACCGTCGCCAAGCAGCAAGCCGGCAAGTGGATCCTTTTGGCGCCGGCGGCCGGGCCCGTTTACCAGGCCCTCAGCGCCGGCCTCACCGTACTGTCGGCCACGTCCGCTTTCGACATGGTCGGTTCCTTGCAAGTCCTGCCCGAGCGCACGCTTGCCGGCCGCGGGGTGCTTGGTATCAGGGGCAAGCGCGCCGCCGCCGGCCTCAGCCTCGTCCAGACCCTGTTCGTACGGGCGAGCGGGCGGCCGCTGCCGGTGGAGCTGGTCACCTCGGTCGACGGCCTCGAGGAGCATATGGGCTTCGCCGACTGGGGCCGGCGGGTGCAGGTCGTCCAGCCTCGCCACTTCGCCCCATGGCAGAAGGCCTGGGCGGCCTGACCCTGGCACCGCCGTCACCGGCAACCTACTGTTGGACCGGTACCCGGCAGGGTGCCAGTTGGGCCGTCGGCAAAGGAGCTGCGCAGTGCTGAAGGGTTTCAAGACTTTCGTCATGCGAGGCAACGTCGTGGACCTCGCAATTGCCGTTGTCCTCGGCGCCGCCTTCGGCGCCGTGGTGACCGCAGTGGTGTCCGATATCCTCACGCCGTTCATCGCCGCCATCGTGGGCAAGCCCAACTTCGCCAACCTGACGTTCACCATCAACAAGAGCCAGTTCCACTACGGCCTCGTCGTGAACGCCATCATCAGCTTCCTTTCGATTGCCCTGGCCGTGTACGCAGCCGTGGTCTACCCGCTCAACAAGATGGCCGAGAGGCGTGCCCGGGGGCAGGCACCCGCACCCACCGAAGTGCCCGACGACATCGCTTTGTTGACCGAGATCCGCGACCTGCTCGCCCACCAGGCCGCCGCCAACGGCACGCCCGGCGTCACGGTACCGGGCGCCCCCACCGTAGCTTCCTAGCCGGGCCCCGGAGCGGTCTCAGCGGTCCCCGAGGAAAGCGTCGACTGCCAGCTCGAACCAGACCGCCTTGCCCCCGGCCTCGGTCTCCACACCCCACGACGAGGCCAGTTTCTCCACCAGCTGCAGGCCCCTGCCGGCCGTCGCCTCGGCGTCCCCGGCGACGGTGTGAGGCATCCGGTGGGACTCGTCGAACACCGCTACCCTGAGCCGGTCGTCGGCCATGTTGACACGCAGTTCGACGCCCGTGTCGCTGTGCCTGGTGGCATTGGACACGAGCTCGGTGGCAAGCAGGGCGGCGGTGTCGACCATGCCCTCGGGGAGCCGCCACTGTGAGAGCAGGTCGCGTAGGAACAGCCGGGCGATCGGCGCCGACGAAGCCGCCGCGGGGAGGCGCCGGCTGACCGAGCGCACCGCCGGCGCCTCAGCCGACGGCAACCTGACGAGCACCAGGGCCACGTCGTCGCGGTGGCCGGCCTCCTCGTGCAGGGTGGCCAGGGCCCGGTCGGCGAGCACCTCCACGTCTTCGGCGTAGTGGGCACCGAGAAGCTCCGCCAGCGCCGCCACTCCGTCGTCGAAGCTCTGCTCCGCCGTCTCGACCAGGCCGTCGGTGAAAATGGCCAGCAACGCTCCCGGTGGCAGGTGCACGGTCTCCTCGCTCCAGCCCGCGCCGGCATCTACGCCGAGGGGAAGGCCGCCCCGGCCGTGCATGAGGCTCACGTCGCCACCCGGAGCCACGACGATGGCAGGCATGTGCCCGGCGCGCACCCACACCAGCAGCCGTTCCTGCGGGTACAGCTGCATGTAGGTCATGGTCACGAGCTGCTCGTTCGAGGTGCTCAGGACGAAGGCGTTGGCTTCCTCGGCGATCCGGCCCGGAGGCAGGCCGAGGTGGGCATGGGAGTGGACCACGGCGCGCACCTGGCCCATGAGGCCGGCGGCGTTGAGGTCGTGGCCCTCCACGTCGCCCACGACCACGCCGAGCGAACCGCCCTGCAGCACGATGGTGTCGTACCAGTCGCCGCCGACCTCGGCTCCCGCCCCCCCGGTCTGGTAGCGCGCCGCCAGTTGCACGTTGGCCGTCGAGGTGGGCACGGGCGGCAGGAGGCTGCGCTGCAGGGCCAGGGCGGACTGGCGCTGCTCGTCGTAGTCGTGGGCATGGGCCAGCGCAATGGCAGCTCTCTCGGCGAACTGTTCCAGGACGAAGCGGTCGGCGGGAGTGAACGGCGGCTCACCGTCGGGGCGCACCACGCTCAGGGCGCCCAAGCGGCGGGGCCCCACCTGGACCGGGACCGTGATGAACCAGCGCGGCCGCAGCCGGCGCAGGACTTCCCGGTGTTCCGAGTTTGCGGCGGCTTCCTCGACCCGCGAAGGCGACAGGTCCACCATGAAGCCCTGACCTGTGCGGGCAGTGCGGGTCGAGTACGGCTCCGGCTGGTCGTCGGCCCTCCCCGAGACCCGGGGCAGGCGCTTCAGCTTCTCCAGGGTGGCCTGGAGGGCCGGGTCGTGGTGGGTGACGGCCACCCGGGCCAGGGCCCCGTTCGACTGCCACAGGTCGAGCAGGCCCCAGCCGGAGAAGAAGTTCGCAGCCAGACGGGTCACCGTGGCCGTGACCTGGTCGACCTCCAGCGAGCGCGACAGGTCCAGGCCGATGCGGTTGAGGGCCAGGGCCAGGCGCAGGCGCTCGTCGTCGGCGTACCTGGTGGTGACGTCCACCGCCTGTGCCAGCACCGCCTCGACCGAGCCGTCCCGGCCCCGCAGGGGATAGAAGTAGGCGTCGAGCAGCACGGTGGCGGGCCGGTCGCCCTCCCGGTCCGGCAGGGTGACCGGCGAGCGCTCCAGGGTGATGGGCTCGCCCGAGGCCATGCAGCGGCCCACCACTGTCACATGGTCGGCAAGGTCGGCCAGGGCCTGGCGTGCCGGGCGCCCCACCGCCCGGCGGCCCAGCATGCGGACAGCCTCGTGGCTCTGGAAGGCGACGAGCAGCTGAGGTCCGACGAACACCAGCGTGGCCACCGGAGCACCCGCCAGGGCCGGAAGAAGCTGGGCCCAGGCAAAGCCGTCCAGCGGCAGGTCGCCGGCCCCCTCGGGGCTTGTCTCGGGGTCGTTGCGGGGCGTCAAGCACGACCGACAATAGACGGGCGCCTGCACGCACGGCGGCCGTCGGCTCACCCGGTGGCGCACTTGCCCTCGGCGCGTTCAGCCGAAGGGCAGCGGGGGGCGCGACGCCGGGCACCTGGCGTTCACTGCGCCTGTACCGGTGGGGAGGCGACCGCTGGCCAGGTAGCGGTACACGTAGCCGGCCACGCAGCCTCCCGGCGCCGCGCTCAGGAACTCGCCGTGGTTCCCGTCGCCCTCCACGACCACCATGCGTGCGCTCGGCAGCAGCGCATGCGCCCTCTG
>JAKACE010000250.1 GCA_021821705.1 Actinomycetes bacterium
TTGAAGGACACAACATACCGCACGGCTGAACATTTCCGGGTGGGTCTCCTCAGAACCCCTGTGCGGGTACCCGCGCAAGGCCGGGGAGCCGGGCGCGAGGTGGGGCTTTGCGGTACCGAGCGCCCAGCAGCCGTGCGCCTATTGCCGGCCGCCTCCGGCTCGGCCCAGGACGGCGCCTCCGGCCCGGCTCGAACAGCCTGTTGCGCCCGCCGGGACCGCTAGCCTGAGCCGGCCAGGCGCCGGCTTGGCACCACGGGGAGGTGAAGGCAGTGACGCTGACCCCTGAGGTTGGTCCCGGGCTCAGGGCCGTCGACCATGTGGTCGTCCTGATGCTGGAGAACCGTTCCTTCGACCAGATGCTGGGCTACCTGTACGCGAGAGAGGGCAATGTGGCGCCCAGCGGCGGTGCGTACGAGGGGCTCACTGGCCGCGAGCAAAACCCCGGTCCAGACGGGCGTCCCGTACCGGTCCGCCCGGCTGCGCCGGGCCGGCCCTACCTGTACTACCTCCCCGGAGCTGACCCGGGAGAGGGTTTCGTCAATACCAACGACCAGCTGTTCGGCAACGATGCCGGCCTAGGGCCGGTAACGAGCGACGGCTTCGTCACCAACTACGGTCAGACGCTCGCCTGGGAGGCCACCGACCCCCGCTGGAGCGTGGTCCCGGGGACGGTGGCGGACGACATAATGACGATGTTCACCCCGGACCAGCTGCCGGTGCTCTCCGCCCTGGCCCGGGGCTATGCCGTGTGCGACCACTGGTACGCATCGGTGCCAACCGAGACCATCCCCAACCGGGCGTTCACCTGCGCCGGCACCAGCCAGGGTCACCTCGACGACAAGACCCGCTCGTTCACCTGCCCGAGCATCTTCGGAGCCCTGTCCGACCACGGTGTCAGCTGGTCCGTCTACGGCTACGACGAACCTCCGCTCACTCGGCAGAACTTCCCGGACACGCTGGCGGCAGGCAGCTCCCACTTCGGCCTGTTCGCCGACTTCCAGGCCGCGGCCGCTGCCGGTCGTCTCGCGTCGTTCGTCTTCTTGGAGCCGAGCTGGTCGTCCACGGGGAACAGCCAGCACCCCAACTACGACGTGGGCCTGGGCGAGCAGCTCATCCTCGACGTGTACCACGCTCTCAGGTTCGGCCCGGGCTGGGCCTCGACTCTGCTCGTGGTCACCTACGACGAGCACGGAGGCTGCTATGACCATGTGCCGCCGCCTGGCGGCGCCACACCTCCCGACGACAGCATCGGGGAAATGGGTTTTGGCTTCGACCGCTTCGGTGTGCGGGTGCCTGCGGTGCTCGTCTCCCCCCTGGTCCCCGCAGGTACGGTCTTTCGGGCACCGGCGGGCGGGCCGCCGCTCGACCACACTTCGATCCTGAAAACCGTCGAACTCCGATGGGGTTTGCCGCCTCTCACCCGGCGCGACGCTGCAGCTGCTGATTTCGGCGGCGTTGTCAGCCTGCAGCAACCCCGTACCGACGACCCTCTTGCGGGCGTCAGCGCGCCTGTGGCAGCCGAGCCCAATCTCTCGGCCCGGCTACCCTCGCATCTTCAACAGGTCCACGCCGACCTCGTCTCGCGCCTGCCGGTCCCAGGGGACCACTCGGCCATGCCTGTTCTGAGCACAGCCGACGACTACAGCCGTTACATCCGCTCACGGACGGCTGCCTGGGAAGCCGGACGGGCGGCTGCGCCGGGCTTCGTACAGGGCTGAGGGCCTGGTACGGTGCCGCCATGGACGCCGTGTTCGCCGCCGCTGAGCGCTTCGTGCTGGGCGAGGCGCGCCTGCTCGAACGACGCCTGTTCGCAGCCCTGTACTCGGGAATGAGCCGTTCCGGCGTGGTCGACGCCCTGCGTGGCTACCAGAACGACGACGGAGGCTTCGGCCACGCCTTGGAGCCCGATGTGCGTTGCCCGGCGAGCCTGCCGCTCGCCACTGAAGTCGCCCTGCGGGTTATGGCAGCCAGCGGGGCCGCAGACCCCTCGATGGTCCTGGGCGCCTGCGACTACCTGGCGGCCACGGCGCGGGCAGCCGGGGCCGGAGGCGGCGTACCACTGACGCTGCCAGTTATCGAGGGCTTTGCCCGGGCCGAGCACATGACGGACTGGACCTATGCCCCCGCCCTGAACCCCACGGCCGGCTTGGCAGGGCTCCTGCACCAACTCAGGGTTGAGCACCCCTGGCGGGACGAGGCCACCACCTGGTGCTGGGCACAGCTCGAGGGCGACGGCGCCGTGACCGACGCCCACACGCTGTCGGAGGTCCTGGTCTTCCTCGAGCACGTCCCCGACCGCGAGAGGGCCATTGCCCGGGCCCGTGAGCTGGCCGAGGGTTTCGGCGACATCGCGTACCTCCAGATCGACCCCGAGGCCGAGGGCTATGGGCTCACCCCATTGCACATGGCGCCCACGCCCTGGTCCCCTTGGCTCGATCTCTTTCCTCCTGAAGCGACCGAGGCCCACCTGGCCCGGCTGCAGGGCGCCCAGCAGGCTGACGGCGGATGGCCGGTCACGTGGTCGCCTCCCACGCAGGCGGCCGCGACCGAATGGCGCGGCGTGGTCACCCTCCAGGCGGTGGGCATCCTCACGGCCTATGGGCGAGTGGACAACACGCCCTGAGCCGGTGACGGACCACGACGTCGCCCAGGGCAGACCGTGACCGGTTGGCCGGTCACTGAGGGCCGCTGGCGCGTCTGGACCGCGGCTCTCGGTAGCGGCTCCCGCGCCCGGGCAGAGAACCGGCCGGCGGTCGCGGTATGCAAAAGGCCTGGCAGTAGGGTGACCATATGGTTGCGTCGTGCTACGTGATGGAGCACTCGGCGCAGTACCCGTTCGCCGTCCCGCCGGAGGACGTCTGGACTGCCATGGAGCAGCTCGACCAGTTCGAGCAGTGGTGGGGATGGTTGGGGCACTTCCGGGTCGATGGAGGCAGACTTCGTTCCGGGGCCGTCCTGCACGGCGACGTCGCGCCGCCGGTGCCGTACAGGATGCACGTCGAGGTGGAGTTGCAGCGCTGCGTGCCCTGCCGGGTCGTGGACGCCCTGGTGAGCGGCGATCTGACTGGCGACGCCCACCTGAGGCTCGACCCTGTTGCGGAGGGGACAATGGCCGGCGTGGCCTGGTCGCTCGAGATGAGGCAGATGTCCATGCGGGTGGCAGCACGGCTCGCCTACCCGCTGCTGCGTTGGGGTCACGACCGGGTGGTCGAGGCCACTGTGGGGGCGTTCGGGCGCCACCTCGAAGGGCATGCCTGAGGGCGCTGGGCACCTCCATGCCCGTACCGGACGACCATGCCTGTAGAGCCAGGCCCTCACTAGCCTCGGCTGGGCAGGGCCGTACTCGACGCCCCGGCCCGCACGGTACCGGCTGTCCTCCGACAGCCCAGCAGGGCAAGGAGCGGCAGGATGCAGACAGTGCAAGCCCCACGCCAGCGCAACGAGGTGGCCCGGGGCCTCTTCGACGGGTTGCCCGACCGTTACGACAAGCTGGCCGAAGTCCTGTCCATGGGCCAGAACCGCCGGTGGCGCCGGGCCATGGTGGACGCGGTGGCGCCCCACGCGCCGGCCTCCGTGCTCGACGTGGCCACCGGCCCTGCTGGTGTCGCCCTGCAGGTCGCCTCGCGGACCGCGGCCCGGGTGACCGGCGTCGACATCACGCCTCAGATGTTGCGGGCCGGCGCGGCCAACGTTTCCCGCCACGCCCTGGGGGACCGGGTCGCCCTGGTCCTGGGCCGGGGGGAGCAGTTGCCGTTCCCGGACGCGACCTTCGACGCCCTCACCTTCACCTACCTGCTCCGCTACGTCGACGACCCGGCTGTCACGCTGGCCGAGCTGGCCCGGGTAGTAAGGCCGGGCGGGGTGGTCGCCAGCCTCGAGTTCCACGTTCCCCCCGGTCGGTTCTGGCACCCGATGTGGCTGTTGTACACGAGGCTCGTTCTGCCCGCCGCCGGTTGGGCGGTAGGGGGGAGGGAGTGGTACGAGGTCGGGCGGTTCCTCGGCCCGTCCATCAGTGACCACTACCGGCGCTACCCCTTGGCATGGCATGTCGTGGCTTGGGAGCAGGCGGGCATGGTCGACGTCCGGGCCAGGCTGATGAGCCTGGGTGGTGGGGTGGTGATGTGCGGCCGCCGGGCCGATGCCTGACGCCGCCAACGGTCCGCACACCGGGCCGATGGCTGACGCCGACGGCGGTCCTGGCGTGGAGGCCGGGGACCGGCCGCGGGCGGCGTGGTACCTGACGGCGGCAGGGGGTTGGCGGGACTGGGTCAGCGTCCTGCACCTGCCCTACACGTCCTGGCACCTCGCCTACGTACTGATCGGTGCCGGCCTCGCCGTCCACCTCTCCATCACCCGGCTACTCGCCACCCTGGCGGCGTTTGCCCTCGCTGTGGGTATTGCGGCGCATTGCCTCGACGAGCTGCGG
>JAKACE010000251.1 GCA_021821705.1 Actinomycetes bacterium
ATGAGATGGCCCAGCACGGTCACCAACCCCCAGGCGACGCGCGACGGGGCACCCTACGGCGGGGCGGGCCGTTCGATGAGCGGTTCCGCCGCCGACGCCTAGAGGCGTTGTCCCGACAGGCGGTGGCCGCCGCCCACCTCCAAGACCCCCGTCCGGGCTGACCTGCTCGAGGCCGGCTGCGCCGGTCGCGGCCGCCTGGGACGCCCGGCGGTCCTCAGCGACGGGGCAGGCGGTAACGCTGGCAGCGCTTGCACCACCAGCGGAAGTTGAGCCTCGCTCTGCAGCGCGGGCAGCGGTAGACACCGACGCGCGACAGCACCATGTGGACAGCCCAGGCGCTCAAGCCCGTCCACTTGAACAAGTTCCTGCGTCGCATGGTGCTCCCGTCTCGGCCGGCGCCCGTGGCGCACGGGCCGATCCTACCGAGCCGGGCTCAGGGCACCCAGCTCAGTACGGCGTCGGCCTTCTGGCCCACCGACGAAAGGGCGGGCAGGGGAGCGACCAGCACCGGCTGAGCCCCCGGCTTGGTGCTGGCCCCGGCGGCAGCCACCGGGGCGGCAGTGGCCCCCAGGGCCAGCGCCCCGGCCAGAGCGACCAGCGCCCTCGGACCGAGCCCGGGGCGTGCAAACTTGGACTGTCCCGCAGAGTGCAAGTGTTCGGTCATGTGAACACTCTCCACCCGCCACGCCCGTTCCACCAGGGGCAGTTCCGCCCCTCCCGAGCAGATCTGTTTACGTCACAGTGACGTTATTCGGGCCCGACCGACCAAGGGGGCAGCAAAAGGCCTCTCCGCCGTCTGGCCCACTGGAACCTCCCGCCTGCCTGGAGCACTTCTGACAGGTGTATGAGGCGCGCGGGTATATCGGGCGTGGCCCAGCCGGCTGCCCTCTTGCGTCGCGCCCTCGGCGCAGCCGCGGCAGTGGCCATCGCCCTGGCGCCGGTACACACGCTGGTGCGGGGGAGGGGCGGGGCCGGCAGCGGGGCCCTCGGAGGCGAGTTGGCCGTGGTGGTCCACGGTCGCCTGGAGTTGTCATGGCCTTCCGGCCGAGCTGTCTTCGCCCCCGGAGCGGGCACTGTGTCGGAGCCCCAATGGTCCGCCGACGGGCGCTGGCTGGCCTTCATGCGTCCCAGCCCGACCTCGGCCCAACCGGGCCGCCAACCCCAGTTGTGGGTGGTTCGCGCCGACGGCACCGACCCGGCGCGCATCAGCCCCCTCGGCCGGCAGGTCACGGCCTGGGCCTGGGCACCCTCGGGAGGTGACGTGCTCGCCTACGAGGTACTGGTACCTCGAGCCGGACGGACTGCCGGCTCTTACCGGTCCGTGCTCGACCTTGCGGCCCCGCCGGCGAGCGCCAGGGGGCCCTTCTCTGTCCGCCGGCTCGAGAGCTCGCCCGGTTTCGGTGGCACGCTGGCCTGGGCTCCGGACGGAGCGTCGTTGGCCCTCGGTTACCGGCCTCACTCGGCCGGGAGCCAGCGAGTAGTGGTGACCCCGTCGTCGCAATGGTCGCCCCGCTCCGTCTATACGCCCACCCAGGCGCCGGGCAGCTGCACCGACCTGCAGGGTTGGTGGCCCGACGGGCGCGGGCTGCTGGTCTGGGACGACCCGTACTGCTCCGCCAGCATCGCCGCCGACGGGCTCAGGCTGACCAGCGTGGCCCTGGCGTCCGGTCGCAGTTCCACGCTGGGAACGATGCTCGTCCATCGCCAATGGGTGTCGTGGGCACCCGGCGGGGGACTGCTCGGCTTCGTAGCCGGTGGTGACCGGGAGGCCTGGGCACCGGGCAAGCGCATCGAGCTGTGCCCAATACCCGGCGGGGCTTGCAGGCCCGTCCCTGTACCGCCCGGCCACGTGGCCCTGGCTCCGGCGTGGGAGCCGAGCGGGCGCCTGGTCTACGACCTCGCCCCGGCCGCTGCGGCCCCGGCTGCGCATCCCGCCACCGGCTCGGTTGGGACGTGGCAGGAGGCTCCCTTCACCGAGGCGCGGGCGCTGGCCTGGTACGGCGCCATGCGCCTGTACGAGACCGGCGCCACAGGCACGCCCTCCAGGTACCTGGCCGCCGCCGGACAGGGAGCCCACGACCCGGTGGCCACTCCCGGCGGCCTGCTGTTCGTAAGGGGCACAAGCCTGTGGTACCTACGCTACGGCGCAGCCAAACCGACGTCGCTGGCGCAGGGCCTCGGCGACCCGTCCCCGTACGGTAACTACTACGGCTACATCGCCTGGTCCCAGGACTTCGCCTGGCACTCCTGAGCGACGGCCGACCGGGCGGGGAAGGGCGCTCGACGGCCAGGCGACGGGGCATCCGTGGGTGTCTTCCGGCTACTTGACATAACGGGCATTATCGGCGCCTGAGCCAGTCGCCGGACAGGGGGCATTTGTGCCCCTGGCGCCCCGCCCCCCAGGCAGCCAATATCGTTCTCCATGAACACCCCGCTGAGGCGTACCTCAATGCAGCGTCGGGCCGCCGCCGTCGTGGCGGTCGCGACGGCCACGTTCGTGGCGGCACTCGGACCGGCAGCGCCGGCACTCGGGCTGGTGGCGCCGGCCAGTGCCGGCATCCTGCCGGCACTGGCGAGCACGGCGCTAGTGAACAGGCTGGCGCCGCTCGTCAACCTGCGACCAGCCGACGTGCCCGGTTGGCAAGCCCACGCCATCCCAGCCGGCGCCGGCACTCTCAGCCAGCAGGCCACCAGCGGGTCGGTTTCAGCTCTGGCGGGCTGTGCCGGCACGGTGCCCTTGGGCAAACTGCAGTTCGCTGCCAAGATGTCGGACATCTTCTCGAGCGCCTCCGGCCACCAGGACCTGGGCTCGCTCGTGGCGGCACTGAGCACGCCGGCCCAGATGGCAAGCGTGCTGCGCGCCGAGCAGGGACAGAAACTGCTCCAGTGCCTCACTAGGGTCGTCGTTCCCAAGATGACCAAGGCTCTGCCCCCCGGGGCCAAGGTCTCGGTCGGTCACGTCTCGGTGCCCGGGATGACCGCCCAGTCCTACGGGTACCGGGTGCGCGTGGACCTCACCGAAGGGACCACCCACCTCCAGGTGCAAGACGACGTGCTCGGGTCGGTTGTCGGCCGGGCCGAGGCGGTACTGACCTTCACCGCAGTCTCCGGCTCGGTGCCGACGGCGCTGGAGGCCCGGCTGCTACGGACGGTCACCGGCCGGCTGGAGGCCCACAAGGCCCTTGTGGGCTGACGGCACCCACCAGAAGCCGGTCTCCTGTAGCCACCTAATTTCGTCACTGTGACATAATAGGCGACGGCCCTTCCCCGGCCGCGTCACCGGGGACGTCGAGGCCGCCTGCGCCGGCAGCCCTCGACCGGCTCGTCGGCCATACGGCAGCCCGGCACGAGCCTGAGCCGTGGCCGCCGGACGTTGCTTCCGCCCGGCATCGCCCGGCATGGCTTCAACGCCGGCACCTCTAGGCTTGGGTGGCCCGGACGACAAGGAGCGAGCAGATGACCTGGTCCCCCGCAACCGACCGCTACCAGCAGATGGCCTACCGCCGTTGCGGGCGCAGCGGCCTCGCCCTACCGGCCGTGTCGCTCGGCCTGTGGCAGAACTTCGGCGGCACCCGGCCCCTCGAGGAGTCCCGCCACCTGTTGAGGCGGGCGTTCGACCTGGGCGTCACCCACTTCGACCTGGCAAACAACTACGGACCACCCTACGGTTCGGCCGAGGAGACTTTCGGGGCGGTAATGGCTCGCGACCTCGGGCCCTACCGGGACGAGATCGTCGTGTCCACCAAGGCCGGCTACGACATGTGGCCCGGGCCCTACGGTGACGGGGGCAGCCGTAAGTACCTGATGGCCAGCCTGGACCAGAGCCTGCGGCGGATGGGCCTCGACTACGTGGACATCTTCTACTCGCACCGGCCCGACCCGGCCACGCCGGTCGAGGAGACGATGGGTGCCCTCGCCGCCGCCGTGCACCAGGGCAAGGCTCTCTACGCCGCCGTCTCCAACTACCCGGCCGAGCTGACAGGGCGCGCCGCTGCTCTGCTCGACGAGCTCGGCGCCCCCCTGCTCGTCCACCAGCCGTCGTACTCGATCTTCAACCGCTGGGTGGAGCCGGACCTGCTGGACCTCCTGCGCTCTCGGGGTGTGGGCGCGGCGGTCTTCTCCCCTCTGGCCCAGGGGCTTCTCTCCGACCGCTACCTGGAGGGCATCCCGGCCGGCTCGCGTGCCAGTCGGGAGGGCTCGCTGCCCGCCGCCTCGGTCTCCGAGGAGAAGCTGGCACGCGTGCGCGCTCTTTCTGCTCTGGCCACCGCCAGAGGCCAGACCCTGTCGCAGATGGCGCTCTCATGGGTGCTGCGTGACCCGGTGGTCACCACGGCCATCGTCGGGGTGAGCTCGGTGGCGCAATTGGAGGCCAACATCAGAGCCGCCGCCGACACCGCTTTCTCCCCCGAAGAGCTGGCCC
>JAKACE010000252.1 GCA_021821705.1 Actinomycetes bacterium
CGCACGCCCTGGCCGCCCTGGCCGGCACCGACCAGAGCGCCCCTGTGGCGGTGCGCGACGCGCTGCGCACCGTCGTGAGCGGCGAGCGCTGGTGGCTCGAGGGCTCCGAGCTGTGCTGGGAGCTCTTCGTCGAGCTGCCCCACCCCTTGGGCACCGTGCTGCTCGGGCCCGTACGCGGCCGCACCGCCGCCAGGCTGGTCCCCCGGGGCGGGCCTGCGACCCCGCCACGCTCCAAGCGCACCAGGACCAGGGACCTGGTGGAGCTGGGACTGGGAAGGCGGGCCGCGCTCTCGGCCACCGCCTGCCCCCACCCCGACCTGGTGGGCACCCTACGGGCGCACCTGGCCGGCGAGGCCTACCCGGCCGGGGTGGACCATGCCTGGGGCGACTTCGTCGTCTCCGTCTACTGCGACCCCGGCTTCAGCTGGGACAGGGGCCAATGGCGCCTGGAGGACCAGGTGCGCCGGCAGGTGCTCGGCCTGCTCAGCGCCGGCGGCGGCCAACTGGGCCTGGGCGAGCTCGTCCGGGCCGGGCTGAAGCCCGAACAGCTGCGCTACCTCTACCGGCAGACCAACGCACCCTCGGGCGAGCCCGTCATCGAGCGGGTGGGCAGGCCGGCAGGCGACGCCACCGTCTACTCCGTGCTGGCCTGTCCCCACTGCGGGGGCATGGCCGACCGCTCGGTGCTCACCCCCGAGACCAGGCCCGGCGTACTGTGCCCAACGTGCCGGAGGGCCCCACGCCCCGGCTCGCCCGTCTACCCGGAGTGGTACTGCAACTGAGCCTCACACTCCTGCCCAGCCGGGCTGGCCTCGGTCGCACGGCACTGGGCAGCTCTGGGGGCCTGCTGGTCCCGAGGCGAGGCTCAGATGACCGAGAGGGCGGCTTCGGCTGCCTCGCGCTCGTCGTAGGGCTCGATCTCGATGATCTCGCCATCGCGGGCCCGGTACAGATGGAAGAGCTCATCGCGGCCCGTAAGGCCGGGATGGGCCGGCCAGTGGGCACGCAGGTGGCACAGCACCCCGGCGGGCCCCGTCTTCAGGTCCAGCACCTCACCCGAAACGCCGGCGTCGATCAGGCGCTGCAAGGTCGCCACTACCTCCGCGCGGCTGCGGCACCTGTTCGGGGCACCGTCGTCCCCCCAGCGTGCACCCTCGGCCAGCAGAGCCCCGAACATCGTCATGTCCCGAGCCTCGAAGGCGGTGCGGATCTGGGCTGCCATCGTTTCGAGAACCTCGCGGACAGGAAGCGCCGCACAGCAGCAGTCCGGCCCGTCGCAAGTCGAGAGGCGGACGCCGGCATCCACTAGGCACCCGCAGTCGGCGCACACCATCGCCACGGTCCAACCCTAGGCCTGCGGTGGGTGGACGGGTCGTCGGCACGGGTGCTCCTGGCTTTGGTCCCAGCTTCGGCCCATCGTCGCGGTCTGGGTCAGTGTGCGTCCACCGCGCTCACCGTGAGACCGGTCGGCCCGGCCCTCCATGGTCGAGGCTCGGGGTGGAGCACCCACAAGCCAGAGGTGCGGGGACCACCCCCCCTTTTTCCGGGCCCAGGGTTGGTACTGTGCGCCGCCACCTGCACCGTGCAAGCAGGCCCTGCCGCTCGAGCCACAGAGCGGGTACGAGGAGCTGAGGCCCGCCCATGAGGCGGTGCTCGGGCAGGGTAAGTGCGCCGGAGCCGGGGCTGTCCACCCCGGGCGGCAGCCGCCCTCGGCCCCCGTTGCCCCCTGCCCTCACCCAGAGCTCTGCGGCAATGCCCGAACTCGTCGCTAATGGCTGGCCCGTGGCGCAACCAGCAGTGCTGCGACCGCCAGCACCTGGCCAGCCGCGCCGCGCTGGCCCACCCCCGGCCAGCGGTTGGTTACGGTAGGGGTGGGGAGGTGGGAGTGGACATCTTCGCTCTGAGGGACCAGCTGGTGGACGACTACCGGGAGTTCACGGGCTCGTTCGTCAGCCCCCGGGACGAGCGGGTCCAGGCCTTGCTGGCCGAGCGCTTGGCGGCCAGTGAGCAGTGGCCAGACCCCTGGCTGTCGCTGAACCCGAGCTTCGCTCCTGGCGGCACGCCGTCCGAGCTGGTCGCCCAAGGGCTGCTGCACCCAGAATGCGAACGCATTTTCCGCATCAAGACCGGCCCGGACGACCCCGGGCGGGACCAAGTCGTCTTCCACCACCACCAGCGGGCAGCCATAGAGGCGGCCAGGACCGGCGCCTCGTACGTGCTCACCACCGGCACCGGCTCCGGCAAGTCGCTCGCCTACATAGTCCCCATCGTCGACCGCGTGCTGCGGGACCGGGACGCCGGGGTGGGGGCGGGAGTGAAGGCCATCGTCGTCTACCCGATGAACGCCCTGGCCAACAGCCAGGTGGAGGAGCTGCGCAAGTTCCTCGGCTTCGGTTACCCGCCCGAGAGCCCTCCGGTCAGTTTCGCCCGCTACACCGGTCAGGAAGGGCCTGATGAGCGCCGGCGCATCCTGGCCCACCCACCTGACGTGCTGCTCACCAACTACGTGATGCTCGACCTCGTCCTCACCCGCCCCGACGAGCGAGAGCACCTCGTGAGCGCGGCGAGGGGCCTGCACTTCTTGGTCCTGGACGAGCTGCACACCTACCGGGGCCGTCAGGGAGCCGACGTTGCCATGCTGGTACGCCGGGTGCGTGACGCCTGCGAGGCCCCAGGCCTCCAGGTGGTCGGGACCTCGGCCACCATGGCCTCGGAGGGGACATTGGCGGAGCGGCGCCGCGTCGTAGCCGAGGTTGCTTCACGCCTCTTCGGTAGCCCGGTGACCCCAGAGCGGGTCCTCGGTGAGACGCTGGTGCGCGCCACCAGCGCTGACACGCCGACGAGCGAAGTGCTCCTGGCGCGCGTCAAGGAGGTGGCCGCCGGCTCGCTCATGCCTGAGGACTACGCCACCCTGGCTGCCGACCCGCTGGCAGCGTGGGCCGAGAACGTGTTCGGGCTGGAGCGCGACGTCGACGAACAGCGCATGGTGCGCCCCCGTCCCGGCCGGCTCAGCGACGCCGCCCGGCGGCTGGCCGAGGAGACCGGCGCTGGTGCCGAGGAGTGCCGGACGGCCCTGCAAGCCGTGCTGCTGGCAGGGTCCCGGGCGCTGCACCCCCTGAGCGGTCGCAGGTTGTTCGCCTTCCGCCTCCACCAGTTCATCTCCAAGGGTGACAACGTGTACGCCACCTTGGAGCCCGAGGCGCAGAGGTACCTGACGGGGCGCTACCAGCTGAGGGCGCCGGACCAGCCTGGCAAGGTCCTCCTGCCGCTCGGTTTCTGCCGGGAGTGCGGCCAGGAGTACTACGTGGTGGCTCGGGTCGAGCGCGACGGCCAGGTACGCTTCGTGGCCCGCACCGACCGGGACGCCTCTGGTGGGGACGGTGTGACGGGCTACCTCTATATATCGGGCGACCACCCCTGGCCCGCCGACCCGGTCAGTGCCGGGAGGCTCCCGGACCACTGGATGCTCGAGGGCCCGGACGGGTCCATGAGCATCGCGGCCAACAAAGCCAAGTACCAGCCGTCGGCCGTACGGGTGTTGCCTGACGGGGCGCTGGCGGGGCCGGGTGAGGGCATGTCGGCGTGGTTCATGTCCACGCCGTTCGCCTTCTGCCTGCGCTGCCGGGTCTCCTACGAGCAGGTCAGGGGCAACGACTTCTCCAAGCTGGCAACGCTCGACCAGGAGGGCAGGTCCTCGGCGGTCACGGTGGTCTCGGCCAGCGTCGTGCGCTCCCTGCGCTCCTTCCCGACGACCGAGCTGCCGGCCGACGCCCGCAAGCTGCTCACCTTCGTCGACAACCGCCAGGACGCCTCTCTGCAAGCGGGCCATTTCAACGACTTCGCCCAGGTGACCCAGTTGCGCGGGGCACTGTACAAGGCCCTGGACGCGGCGAGCGGAGGGCTTTCCCACGAGAGAGTTGCTCAAGCGGTCACCGATGCGATGGAGCTGCAGCCCGCGGACTACGCAGAGAACCCCGACGCCAAGTTCTCGGCCGCCGAGTCGGCAGGGCGGGCGCTGCGAGGTGTGGTCGAGTACCGCCTCTACACCGACCTGAAGCGTGGGTGGCGGGTGACCATGCCCAACCTCGAGCAGGTCGGCCTGTTGGTCGTCGGCTACAACGACCTGCCCGAGATCGCTGCCGACGAGGAGACCTGGGAGCGTTCGCACCCGGCCCTGCGTTCGGCCGGCACACAGCTGCGCCTGGAACTGGCCCGCATCGCCCTGGACGAGGCGCGCCGGGTGCTGGCGGTGGACGTGGACTGTCTCACGCCGACGGGTTACGAACGCCTGCAACGTGAGTCCCGCCAGCACCTACGCGAGCCGTGGCTACTGGCAGACACCGACCGGATGGAGCCCGTCGGGGTCGTCTTCGCCCGGACAGGAAGCTCGGGGTCGTCC
>JAKACE010000253.1 GCA_021821705.1 Actinomycetes bacterium
ACCGCAACCAGGCCGCCAACCGCAAGTCGGCCCTCATGCGCAGGGCGAACGAGCTGGTGTCCGCCGGCGCCAACGCCGAATAGGGCGAACGTACCTCTGCTGCACCTGTAGGGCCGGGGTGGAAGCCGCCGGCGCCTCCGGCGCGCCCGCCGCGACGCCAGCCATCGGCGGAGACCTCTGAAAGGCCTGCTCAGCCCCGCCGAGCCACCCGGGACAGCCGGCACAGCCGAGCCACGAGGATCTCGAGCACGAGGACGCCGTCCATCTCCAGCTTGCCCTTTAGGGCCAGCTCGGCGTCCGCCAGGGCTGTGACCGCCTTGCCGGCACGGGCTGCCCCGAGCTTTCGGGCGCTGTCGAGCGCCTTGCGGGCCGGAAAGGTGCTGCGACCCCTGGCTATCCCGAGCGCCTCGGCCGCCTGGGCCTCGGTGGCGATGGAAGGCGACTGGACGCGCAGGATGTTGCCGTAGTGGCGTTGCAGGATGGCCAGCACCACCAGCGGGTGCCTGGCGCCGGCATCGGTGAGGCGGTGCAGCACTGACAGGGCCGTCCCCGTGTCGCCCCGGTCGATGGCGTCCGTCAGGTCCCAGGGCGGTACCGCTCCCGCCTGCCCGAGGTAGGGGCCGAGGTCATCGGGCCCCAACCGGGCACCCGGGCCGTACACTGCCTCCAAGGTTGCGAGGACGGCCTCGAGGCGGTTGAGGTCCTCTCCGAGGTGCGCTTCGACCAGCGAGGCGGCCGCCGGTGCCAACTGGAGAGAACTGCCCGACAACCGCTCGGCTACCCATTCGTGAGCTTCCCGGGCGCCGACGTCCGCGCCCACCACCCTGGCCACCGGCGACTGGCGAAAGGCGGTCACCAACTTGGCCGGGAGCTGCCCCCCGCCGGAGACCAGCACCAGCTTGCTTGTCTCCATCGGCCCGTCGAGGTACCCGATGACCGGCTGCACCTGGTCGGCGGAGAAGCGCCCGACGTCTCGCACTACTATGACGCGCCGGTCAGCCAGAAATGGTGGGGTATGGCAGGCGTCGACCACGGCGGCCAGGTCGAGGTCGTCACCCCCCATGTCCTCGACCACCAGGTAACGGTCGCGTCCGCCGACCAGCTCGTCGACAAGGTGGCCGAGGGCCTGCGATACCAGAGCGGCGTCGTCGCCGGTGACGAGCCAGGCGGCCGCGCCGGCGCCTCCAGCGGGCTCGCCTGCCCCCGGATCGCCCGTAGCGCCCTTGGCAGCTCGAGGCCTGGGCGGCTTGGGGGCGCCTGGCTTGGCCGCGACACCGCCCGGGCTCACGCCGCCACCGCCGGGTTCACCGCGCCTCCAGGATGGCGGCGACCATGTCGCGTACACGGCGGGCGCCCACCACGTCGTGGACGCGCAGCACCCGGCACCCAAGGCTGACCCCCAAGGCGTGGGCGGCCGCAGTGGCTTCTCGGCGCTGGTCGATCTCGAGGTCGAGGAGCTGTCCGAGGAAGGTCTTGTTGGACGCCGAGAGGAGCACCGGGTAGCCGAGCGCGACCAGGGCCTCAGACGAGCGCAGCAACTGCAGGGACTGCTCCGGAGCCTTGCCCAGGTCCAGGCCGGCATCGAGCATCACCCGCTGTGCTGGTATGCCGGCGGCCAGCGCCTGCTCGGCCCGCTCCAACAGGAAGCGCGAGACGTCTTCCACCAGGTCGGCATAGACGGGCTCGGGGTCCGGCACCCGGGGTGCCAGGCGGATATGGGTGGCGACGACACTGGCTCCGGCCGCGGCGGCCACGGCCAGGTACCCGGGGTCGGCGAACCCGCTGATGTCGTTGCCGACCGCGGCGCCCAGTGCGAAGGACTCCCGGGCCACCCCGGCGCGCCAGGTGTCGACCGAAACGGGGACATCGAAGCGGGCCACCAGGCCCTCGACAGCGGGGAGCAGGCGGTCCATCTCCTCCTGCTCGGTGACCTCTGGTCCGGGGCCGGCCTTGACCGCCCCCACGTCGATCAGGTCGGCGCCCTGGGCCACGACCTCGTCGGCTCGACGCCAGAAATCGCTCCATTCCCAGGTGGCACCGTGGTCGAAGAACGAGTCGGGCGTCCGGTTGAGGATGGCCATGACCAGTGCCCGGCTCGTTATGTCGTACCGGCGCTTGCCGAGCTCCAGCACCGTTGCCGGTCGGGTGGGCTCTGCGTTGCTCGCCATGGCGCCACGAGGCTACCCGCGAGGGCCCGACCGGTGCGCCGGGGCTGTCAGAACAGCCTGGAGGTCAGGGCCTTGCGGTACTCGGGGACCCGTGGGTCGTCCCCCATCAGTTCGAGCAGGTCGAGGTATTCCTGCTTCGCAGCCGGGTCGGCCTTGACCCTGTCGAGCAGTGCGTCGAGCTTGGAGGTCACTTCGGCGTCACCCTGGGCGGCCTCGCCGCCGACCCTGGCCTTGGCCAGGAGGTGGCGGACCTCGGGTGTCTCGGGTATGCGGGCCAGGACCGCTATCGCCTCCTGGGCGCGCTCGGGCGACCCGTCCTCGACCAGCAGGCTGGCCAGGGCGACGATGGCCTTGGTGTTGGCCGGCTCGAGCTCCAGTGCCCTGCGCAGGGAGGCCTCGTCCCCAGCCGCCAACAGGTCGTCGACCTCGGTCGGCGCCGGAGCCACCTGGTCGAGCCACTTGCGGACCTCCGGCTCGGGGATGGCCCCGATGAACCCGCTCACCACCTTGCGGTCCCGCAGGGCGTACACGGCCGGGATGGACTGGACCTGGAACGTGGCCGCCGACCTGGGGTTGGAGTCGACGTCGATCTTGGTCAGGACGACGTCGCCGGGGCGCTCCGCCACCACCCTCTCCAGGATGGGGCCGATGATGCGGCAGGGGCCGCACCAGGACGCCCACAGGTCGACCACTACGGTGGCCTGAGTCGAGCGCTCCAGGATCTCGGTCTCGAACGTCGCATCTGTAACGTCTATCGCCACTGTCATCTCTCCTCCGGGGCTGCCGCGAACATGGCCCAAGCTAGGGGCTGGTAGGTATAGCGTCCCAGGGCAGCCCGGCATTCCCGGGCCACCAGGGCCCTTAGCCCCTTACGCTGGCCTCGAGCTGCAACTGTAAGTACCCGAGAGCTGGGAGCAACATGACATTCGCCTCCATGAAGAGCTGGCCCCGCCTGGAGCGCCCCGCCCTGGTGCTCGGGTTGGAGGGCTGGGTCGACGCCGGCTACGCCGCGGCCACGGCGGTAAATGCCCTCCTCGAATCGGCCAAGCATGACCTCGTGGCCACCTTCGACTCGGACGCCCTCCTGGACCAGCGCTCCCGCCGGCCGGTGCTGCGTGTCTCCAACGGGGTGCACGCCGGCCTCAAGTGGCCCGAGCTCCGCCTTTATTCGGCGACGGACACGGGTGGGCGCAGCCTGCTGGTACTTGCCGGGCCGGAGCCTGACTTCCGGTGGCGGGAGTGGAGCGCCGAAGTGGTGGCCCTCGCCCTGCGCCTCGAGGTCGAGATGGTCGTCGGGCTGGGCGCTTTCCCGGCCCCTGTGCCCCACACCCGGCCTGTGCGCCTGGCGGCCACGGCGAGCAACGAGGAGCTGGCCGGGAGCATCGGGTTCCTGCCTGCGACCATGGAGGTGCCGGCAGGGGCGCAGGCGGTGCTGGAGGTGGCCTTCGGCGAGGCCGGCCTACCCGCCGTCGGCGTCTGGGCCAGGGTGCCGCACTACGCCGCCGGCACCACCTACCCGGCCGCATCAGCGGCATTGCTGGACGAGCTGAGCAAGCTGACCGGCGTGCCCATCGGCACGGAGGCACTGCACCAGGCCGGGGCGCGCGCACGCGACCAGATACAGGCCCTCATATCGGCCAGCGAGGAGCACCTTGCCATGGTCCACCAGCTCGAACTGCAGTACGACGCCGAAATGGGCATGTCCGCCACCGAGTTCAGCCACCTGCCCACCGGCGACGAGCTGGCGGCCGAGCTGGAGAAGTACCTGCGCGGTGACGGGCGCGAGGGCCAGGGCGGTGGTGCCGGTGCGGGTGGCCCCGGGCCGGTGCCGCCCGGGCCGGGACCGGTCTAAGGGACCGCCTTAGGACAAGTCGCGCCGTCGCAGACCGAAAAACGACCCGCTGCACAGGCGCGAAGCCGACGCGACCGCGCAACTTGTCCTGCGGTGGGCCCTAAGCGCCCTTCACCACCACGTTGACCAGGGTGGGGGGCCGGGCGATGACCCGGGCCGGTTCGTGCCCCTGCAGCTGGGCGACCACCTTGGGACTGGCCAGGGCGGCGGCGACCACCTCGTCGGATGTGGCCGAAGGTGAGACCTCGATGCGGTCCCGCAGCTTGCCGTTGACCTGCACGACGAGCACCGCCTTGTCCTCGGTCAGCATGTCGGGGTCGGCCACGGGCCATAGCTGGGCGTGCACGCGCGCCCCGGTGCCGTGCCTGCGCTCCCACA
>JAKACE010000254.1 GCA_021821705.1 Actinomycetes bacterium
CTCGAGGTCGGCCCCGGTGAGCACGTGGGAGTCGTCGGCCCCTCCGGTGGCGGCAAGTCGACGATCACAAGGCTGCTGCTGCGGCTTATGGACGTGGAGGGCGGCCGGGTGACCATTGACGGCCAGGACATAGCCAGCCGCACGCAGGCCAGCGTACGCAGGGCTGTCTCTTACGTGCCCCAGGACCCACAGATGCTGCACCGCAGCATCGCCGAGAACATCTGGTACGGCAGGCAGGGCCCCGTCGACCTCGGCCTGGTCCGTGACGTGGCGACGGCGGCGCACGTCGACGAGTTCGTCAGCGAGCTCCCCGACGGTTACGCCACCGTGGTGGGCGAGCGAGGGCTCAAGCTCTCGGGGGGCCAGCGCCAGCGTGTTGCCATCGCCCAGGCCATGCTCAAGGCGGCGCCCGTGCTGGTCCTCGACGAGGCTACGAGCTCGCTCGACTCGGAGTCGGAGCGCTACGTGCAGGAGGGTCTCTGGAGGCTCATGGCCGGCTCCACGGCCCTGGTCGTCGCCCACAGGCTGTCGACCATCGCCCACCTGGACCGCATAATCGTCGTCGAAGGAGGCGGCATCGTGGAGTCGGGGACGCATCGCGAGCTGCTGCTGGCGGGCCCGGCCGGTACCTACCGCCACCTCTGGCAGCACCAGTCCGGTGGGTTCCTCACCGAATAGTTGAATTTGCAGAGGCGGTCCGCCGGTAGCGGGTAAGGCCTACCTCACCGAATTGTAACGGTCGGCGGCCAAGACAAAGTGGGTAAACCTCCGATAACTAGGCCGTCCCCGTTCGAGCAGGCAGAACAGTCCTATGGGAACAGGCAAACCTCAAGCGTCGGGCACTTGGTCTGGCGCCAAGGGCCCTTCGGCCCTGCGCGCCGCACTTAGGCCTGTCTTATCTTTTGAAATGTGTGGAAAACCAGTAGACAAAACCCCATTGGACCTTCACGGTTCATTCATAGCCGCCGAAGCGTCGCTGTGCGCGGCCTGGTTGTGGCGGCAGCAGCTATGACCATGGCCGGCACGGCCGTCACCGGACCGGCCAGCGCCGCCACCGTTCCCCATGTCGTAAAAGCGGTTGCTTTCAGCGGCACGTACAAGGGCAAGGCCAACCTGCTGATCGACAACGGCTCGGTCAGCATCCGTTCGATAGCGGGCACGGGCACCAGCTCGCTGCTCGGGGCCGGGAAGGTCGAGGGCACGGGCTCAGCCAGTGCCTCGGCCCAGTGTGACCCCTTCACCGGGACCGGGAACCTGACCGGGGCCCACGGCACTCTGCACCTGGTCGTCACCCAGTCCAAGTCGACGGGGTGCTCGAGCGGGGAGAGCGGGCCTATCACCGTCAAGTTCCATGGCACCGCCGTAGTCAAGAGCGGCACCGGGAAGGCAAAAGGGGCCAAGGGCACGCTGAACTTCAGCGGCGTGCTTGGCCTCGGGGGCACCAGCGGCGCCCAGGCCGGGCCCTACACCGTCAAGATCACCGGTCACCTCAGCCTCTAACGACTGGGCGGTCATGCCCTGTGACCCCTGCCCCGGTGCAGGGCGCGTATTGCGCCGTGGCCGCGTCGCCCGCCCAGGGCCGAGGCGTCGGCCCGGCGGTGGCCGGGCACCTGTCCAAACCCAAGCCAAACAAGGAAGGAAACCCAACAACGATGAGCCAACTCAACCGGAAACTGTCCGCCGGTGTGGTCTGCGCCGCCGGTCTGATGTCGGCGGGAGCGATGCTTGTGACTTCTGCACCCGGCGCGGCGGCACAGGCCGCCCCGGCCAGCTCGCCTGCGGCCACCACGACCACCACGCTTGCCCCACCGGCGCAGGGCGCAGGGGTGCACAAGCTCTTCATGTACGTGGACACCGTGACGGGCGGCGGTAGCCCCAAGCCTGCCGCCGGCTGCGCCCAGACCAACCTGTTCCAGCGTGGCCAGACAGTCGTGTTCCGCATGGACGGCGTCAACGTGGCGGCCGGTGGCGTAAACCTGACCTCCGCCAACGTGGCCTTCGCCTACGTGCAGATCCCCGGCATCAAGGCCCTGCCCATGAAGTTCGGCAACCACGGCACCAATTCGTACTGGACCGCGGCCTGGACCATCGGCTCGACGTACCCGCTCGGTGTCGTCAACTTTAGCGTCCATGTGACAACCGACCGGGTGCCGGCTGCCAACGGCAAGCGCGCCGTGCCCCGTACCGGTGCCGTGTTCACCCAGGCCGGTCTGGCCACGCCGTCGCGGCTGACCGTCGTGGCGGCCTGAACCAGGGCCAGCCCCGACGCCTCCCCCGGGGCCGGCCGGTTGCTGCGGCACCAGCCGGCTCCGGGGACCTCCCGGCCCCACCGCCGCAGCGCACCCCACCTCCCGCTCGGGCCCGACCAACGGGCCCCACCCCCGAACAGAAGGGCAATCGGACATGACCTCTCCAAAGACCCGCCGGGCGTACCATGCCCTGGCCGTCGCCGCCCTGGCCGGCGCCACCGTCTCCGCCACGGCGGTACCGGGGTACACCCAGAGCGCCCCCACGCCAGACCAGGCACCGGCTATCGCCCTACCCAAAGGTACCCCCACCGGTACCACGGTGCTCACGCCTCCGAGCATCCCGGGCACGCCCGCCCTGCCCGGCCCTGTGGCGGCTCCCGCCCAACCCAGCGCCAACATGGGCATCCTCTCGGTAACCCCGGACCAGGGTGTCGCCGGGACTCCCATGACGATCAGCGGGTCCAAGTTGGCACCGGGATCGCAGGTGGTGCTGACCTGGTCGACGGCCAGTGCCACCTGGATGGTCCAAGCGCAGCCCGACACGGTCAACTACCTCGGGCGAGCCAGCAACGAGTTCGCTGTCGACATAGCCAGCGCTACCGTCGGCGCCGACGGGACGTTCCGGGTTTCGCTGAAGGCGCCTCAGGATTTCGGCGGCGTCCACGACATCTACGCCGTCACCGGAGGCCAGGAGGTGGCCCACGGTGGCTTCCTGCTCATGAGGACCGTGACCATCACTCCGAGGAGCGGCCCCATCGGCACCCCGATCACCATCACCTACTCCGGCCTCGGCCCGAGCCTGTACACCGGCGGCGCCTCTCTGCTGTATGACAACCACTACGTAGGTGAGCTCATGGCCAATTGGACCCGCGGCACGGCCCAAGCCGTCATACGGGCCTCCGGCCCGGTGGGCCGCCACGTGATCCAGATCGGCAACGCCATCCGGTACCTCTACCTCAACGTGCCGCAGTCGCCCATCCCGTACACCAACGGGGCCACCGTCACCTTCACGGTGACAAAGGACGACGGCCCGCCGGCGCCGCAGGTCGACTGGCCCGTGAGCGTTGCCCCCACCCTCAGTGCGCGCACCACGCTGCAGGCAACGGGCCTTTCGGCCGGTTCCTCGGTCGTGGCGTCGCTTTCGGTGGACCGGGGCCAGGTCGGCACCCCCATCCACGTCAGCGCAACGGGTCTGAGCTCGGACGCCCCGGTGCAGCTGGTGTGGTCGACGGTAGTGGGCAACCGCGTCGACTGCGCCAGCACCTGCTGGGCTTTTGCTTCGACCCCGCTCGCTTCGGCCACTCCTGTGTCCGGCTCGCTGTCGGCTGACGTAACGGCCCCGGACGGCCTCGGCGGCTGGCATGTCGTCCAGCTCGAGCAGGGCGGCAAGGTGCTCGGCCAGGTGCCGTTCTACCTGGAGGAGAGCATCGTCGGGCGGGGCGTCAGCTCCGTGGTGGTGAAGGAGGGCCAGGACTTCACCGTCCACCTGAAGGGCGTGGGCTGGACCCAGCTCGACAACACCGTCGGTGTCGACTACGACAACAGCTATGTGGGTTATGGGTGCGGCTTCAACTCCAACGGCGACGTGCTCATACACCTGCACGCCACTGGCGGGCCAGGCACGCACCTCATCGACATGTACCCGATGCTGTACTCGTTGTCACCCTCGTTCGCTTCGACCCCCTACGGCATGGTCCCGGTTCTCACCTACGCCCACGACGAGCCGGGCCTGGCGCTCGGCTACCGGTTGCCGGCCCTGCGCCTCGCCATCACCGTCGTGAAATAGCGCAGGCGCCTGCCTGCTCGGTGGAAGCCTCGCCCCGGCGTACGAGCAGGGGCGAGGCTTCCACGCGTAGGAGCCGGGCCGCTGCTGGCGGCAGCCACCAGTTCCATTGGCCCGCCAGCGCCATGAGGCTGGGCATCAGCACGCCACGCACGAGCGTGGCGTCGACAAGGACACCGAAGGCGAGGCCGGTCCCGAGCTCCTGCAAGCCGGCCACCCGGCCGCCGAACATCCCCGCCAGGGCCCCGACCATCACCAGGGCTGCCACCGTGACCACTCTGCCGGTACGGGCCAGGCCCTCTGCGACGGCGGCCCGGTTGGTGGCCCCTGCGTCCCAGGCCTCGCGCATCCGGCTG
>JAKACE010000255.1 GCA_021821705.1 Actinomycetes bacterium
TGCTTCGAGTGCGACGGCTGTCTCGGCGCCTGCCCCGAGGACGCCGTCGTGAAACTGGGGCCGGGCAAGCGCTACCGCTTCGACTACGCCCGTTGTACGGCCTGCGGCGCCTGCTACGAGCAGTGCCCCGTCCACGCCATCGAGATGGTCCCCGAAACCCGTTCCGCTCAGGAGGTCCAGTGATGGCCGGGCCGGCGGCTCGTACGACGATCGACGGCAACGAGGCAGCCGCCTCGGTCGCATACCGCCTCAACGAGATCTGCTGCATCTACCCCATCACGCCGTCCTCCACCATGGCCGAGCTGGCGGATGAGTGGTCTGCCAAGGGCATGCGCAACGTCTTCGGGTCAGTGCCCGTCGTCGTGGAGATGCAGAGCGAAGGCGGTGCCGCCGGCGCCCTGCACGGTTCCTTGCAGGGTGGCGCTCTGGCGACAACCTTCACCGCCTCGCAGGGGCTCCTGCTCATGATCCCCAACATGTACAAGATCGCCGGCGAGCTCACGCCCGCTGTGATCCATGTGGCGGCCCGCTCCATCGCCGCTCAGGGCCTGTCGATCTTCGGCGACCACCAAGACGTCATGGCGGTGCGCGAGACCGGCTTCGCCCTCCTCGGCTCCTCCAGCGTTCAGGAGGCCCACGACATGGCGGCCGTGGCCCAGGCGGCGACCCTGTCCGCTCGGGTGCCTTTCTTACACTTCTTCGACGGTTTCCGCACCTCCCACGAGCTCAACACGATCGAGCTGCTCTCCGACGACGACCTGCGCGCCCTCGTCCCCCAAACGCTGGTGCGCGCCCACCGGGCGCGCTCGCTCTCACCCGAGCACCCCTTCATACGCGGCACGGCCCAAAACCCCGACGTCTACTTCCAGGGGCGCGAGACAGTGAACCCGTACTACGCCCGCGTACCCGGACTGGTCGAGGAGGCGATGGCCAAGCTCTGGGACCGCACAGGTCGCCGGTACCACATCGTGAGCTACACGGGCCATCCCGAAGCAGAGCGCGTGGTGGTGGCAATGGGTTCGGGAGCAGAGACCCTGCGAGCGACGGTGTCGCACCTTTCTGCACGTGGCGAGCGGGTGGGGGCGCTGACCGTGCGCCTGTACCGCCCCTTCCCGGCAACCGAGCTCGTCGCCGCCCTGCCCGTTTCGGTCAGGGCCGTAGCGGTGCTCGACAGGACCAAGGAGCCCGGCTCTTTCGGCGAGCCGCTCTTCCTGGACGTGCTGGGCGCCCTGGCCGAGGCTCATGACAGCGGGCAACGACCAAGTATGCCTACGGTGACGGGCGGCCGTTACGGCCTTTCCTCCAAGGAGTTCACCCCGGCCATGGCGGCGGGCGTCCTGGCCGAGCTGGACGGGCCGCGCCCCAAGCGCCGCTTCACCGTCGGTATCACCGACGACGTCTCGGGTACCAGCATCGCCTACGACGACGCCCTCGACATCGAGCCCCAGTCCACCACGAGGGCCGTCTTTTTCGGCCTGGGCGCCGACGGCACCGTAGGTGCCAACAAGAACACCATCAAGATCCTGGGTGCCGAAGGCCTTTTCGCACAGGGCTACTTCGTGTACGACTCCAAGAAGTCGGGCTCCCAGACGGTCTCCCACCTGCGTTTCGGCCCCGAACCCGTCAAGGCGCCGTACCTGATCAGCCAGGCGAGCTTCGTCGGGTGCCACCAGGCCGGTCTGCTGGAGCGGCCCGAGGTGCTGGACCGAGCCGCGCCGGGCGCCACCCTGTTGCTCAACACACCCCGTCCGCCAGAGGAGGTCTGGGGCTCGCTGACGCGCACCGTCCAGGAGAAGATCCTCGCCAAGGGCATTGCCCTGTACGTCGTGGACGCCAACCGGGTCGCCCGCGACGTTGGCCTCGGTCAACGAGTCAACACCGTGCTGCAGGCATGCTTTTTCTCCATCTCGGGCGTGCTCGACAGCGCCACAGCCGTCGAGCGAATGAAACAGGCCATTACCAAGACCTATGCCAGACGGGGGCCCAAGGTGGTCGAGGCCAACCTCGCCGCCGTGGACCATGCGCTCGAGGGACTGGCCCGGGTGGCGGTGCCGGACCATGCGACCTCGGAGCGCGAGGGGGACGCCCTGGTACCAGCCGACGCTCCTGAGTTCGTCCGGCGGGTCACAGCCACCATGATGGCCGGACTGGGCGACACCCTGCCTGTGAGCGCCATTCCCGACGACGGTACGTGGCCGAGCGGCACGACGGCGTACGAGAAGCGCCGCATCTCGGACACGGTCGCCCAGTGGGATCCCGAGCTGTGCATCCAGTGCGGCAACTGCAGCTTCGTCTGCCCCCACGCCGCCATCCGCTCCAAGTACTACTCCGCCGGCGAGCTAGCCGGTGCGCCGGACGGCTTCGAATCAGCCCCACTGCGTGCCCGGGGCCTGCCCGGGACCGCCTATACGCTGCAGATCTACGCCGAGGACTGCACAGGCTGCGGGCTTTGCGTGGAGGCCTGCCCGGTGAGCGCGCCCGGCCAGCCCGACCGCAAGGCGGTCAACCTGGCCTGGGCCGACACCCTGATCGGGCCGGGCCGGCGCCACATCGGCTTCTTCGAGTCACTACCCGTACCCGAGCGGGCCCGGGTTGACTTCGGCACTGTGCGCGGTGCCCAGTTCCTCACACCCCTGTTCGAGTTCTCAGGGGCCTGCGCCGGGTGCGGGGAAACCCCCTATGTCAAGCTGCTGTCCCAACTGTTCGGGGACAGGGCGGTCATCGCCAATGCAACGGGTTGCTCGTCCATCTACGGCGGCAACCTCCCGACGACGCCGTGGGCCAAGAACGCCGACGGTCGGGGCCCGGCCTGGTCCAACTCGCTGTTCGAGGACAACGCCGAGTTCGGTCTCGGGCTGCGCCTGGCGGCCGACCAGCATCTGTCCCTGGCCCGGCAATGCCTCAACAGCCTGCGTGACGCCCTCGGCGCGGACCTAGTCGACTCGGCGCTCTCGGCGCCCCAGCGCTCGGAATCGGAACTGGCCGCCCAAAGGCAGCGCCTGAGCGAGTTGAGCGGCCGCCTGGCCAGCCTCGAAGGGCCGGCAGTCGACGACCTTCGCAGCGTCCTCGACCACCTCCTGCGGCGCAGCGTCTGGATCGTGGGCGGGGACGGTTGGGCCTACGACATCGGCTCCGGGGGGCTGGACCACGTCCTGGCCAGCGGCAGAGACGTCAACGTCCTCGTTCTGGACACCGAGTTGTACTCCAACACCGGGGGCCAGATGTCCAAGGCCACCCCGCTGGGGGCGATGGCCAAGTTCGCCACGGCAGGCAAGGAGGTGGAGAAGAAAGACCTTGCGCTCCAGGCGATGGCCTATGGGAGCGTCTACGTCGCCCGGGTCGCAATGGGCGCCGATCCCGATCAGACCCTGAGGGCTTTCCGGGAGGCCGAAGCCTACGACGGCCCATCGCTCATAATCGCCTACAGCCACTGCATCGCCCACGGGATCGAGATGAGGACGGGCCTCGACCAGCAGCACCGGGCAGTTGCCAGCGGGTACTGGCCACTGGTGCGCTACGACCCCGTACTGCGGGCCAGCGGGGACAACCCCTTCCTACTGGACTCGCCTCGGCCCCGCCTGGCGCTGACGGAGTACACCGGGCGCGAACTGCGCTTTGCTGCCCTGGCCCGCACCAACCCGGAAGAGGCCGAACGTCTCGGGGCCCTCGCTCAGGAGGCTGTCGAGCTGCGTTGGGCGACCTACGAGGAGATGGCCACCCGCCCGGCCGAACGGTTCCCGGCCGATGCCAGGAAGGACGGCTAGGCATGGATCTCTCGACTACGTACATGGGCATAAAGCTGCGCAACCCGCTCGTGGCTTCGCCGTCACCGCTGTCGCACACGCTGGACGGGGTACGTCGCCTCGCCGACGGCGGGGCCAGCGCCGTCGTGCTGCACTCGCTGTTCGAGGAGGACCTGCTGAGCCAAGCCGAGCGCCAGACCGCCCTGGCCGAGGCCGGCAGTGAGAGCTCTCCCGAGGCTCTCTCGTTCTTCCCCGAGATACCGGGAGCAGACGCTGAGCCCCGCCGGTACCTCAGCCTCCTCGAGCGTTCCGCTTCGACCGTCGGCATCCCTGTCGTCGCCAGCCTCAACGGGGCCACGCCGGGTAGCTGGTCGCGCTACGCCCGCCAGATGCAGGACGCCGGGGCCTCCGGCATCGAGCTGAACCTCTACGCCTCCCCGGCCGGGCCGGCGGCGGCGGCACGTGCGGTCGAGGAGACTCACTTGGAGATCCTCGGCCAGGTAAAGGGTGCCGTAGCGTTACCAGTAGCGGTCAAGCTGTCGCCCTACTACAGTTCGGTCGGCGAGATGGCGGCCCGCCTGGCGGCAGCCGGCGCCGACGCCCTGGTGCTCTTCAACCGCTTCATGCACCCGGACATCGAT
>JAKACE010000256.1 GCA_021821705.1 Actinomycetes bacterium
CGCCTTGGTCAACGTGGTGCCCACGTCCACCCCGACCAACAGCTCTGCGCTCATCCACCACCCCTGTCCGTGCTAACCGAACCTGCTCCGTTGTGGTGGCACTAGACGAGCACGGCCCGGACGCTCTCACGTACCCCTGACCGGCTGAGCACCTCAGCCGCGTCCCGGTAGGCCCGCTCGAACTCCGGGCCGCCCGCAGCCCGCAGCCCTGCGAACTTGGGATGGGCCAGCACGTCTGCCGGGGGCCCTCCCCGGAGCCGGTCCAGCTCGGCCGGGCTGAGAGACGGCTCCGTGACCTCGAACGGCTCGCCGTGATCGTCCCTGCCGCCCAGGTAGCGGTGGTAGCAGGCCAGGAGCAGGGCCTCGCGGCGCAGGTCGGCGCCCGAGCGCACGAGGCCGCGCAGGACCTCGGTGTGGAAGGTCGGGATTTTGGATGCCCCGTCGGTTGCGATGCGCAGGAGCTGGTCCTGGACGGAGGGGTTGGCGAAACGCTCGAGCACGCTGGCGATGTACTCAGCCGGCACCAGGTCCTCGGGCAGGCTCCCCTCCAGCAGGGGCAGCACATCGTCCGTCATGAACTTCTCCAGCAGGTCGTGCAGGGCCGGCTCGGCGACGGCCCGGTTCACTACCCGGTGACCGGCGAGCACGCCCGGGTAGGACAGCAGCACGTGGGGTGCGTTCAGAAGGCGCAGCTTGGCTGTTTCATAGGACGAGATGTCCTGGACCACTTGCACGCCCACCGTCTCCAGTTCGGGGCGGCCGTCGCAGAAACTGTCCTCCAGAACCCACTGAAGGTAGCTCTCGGCCATCACAGCCAGCTTGTCGTCGACCCCGCTGCGGCGGTTCAGCTCCGCCCGGGCCTCGTCGTCCACGTAGGGGACCACCCGGTCGACCATCGAGCTGGGGAAGGCCCCACGCTCCTCGAGCCAGGCGGCCAGCGCCGGGTCGACGATGCGGGCGAAGCCGACGACCGCAGCACGGGCCACCTGACCGTTGTGGGGCAAGTTGTCGCACGAGACCACGGTAAAGGGGGCCAAGCCCTGGCGGCGGCGCCTCTCCAGGGCCCGGACGATGTAGCCGAAAACCGTACGGGGTACGGGGCGAGAACAGTCGTCACGCACGTCCGGGTGGTCGGCGAGGAACTCGCCGGTCTGCGGATCCGTGAAATAGCCGCCCTCGGTGATCGACATGGTGACGATGTGCAGCTCGGGGGAGCTCAGCAGCTCGAGCACGCGCTCCGAGGACGACGGGGCGTGCAGGTAGTCGACCATCGGGCCGAGGACCCGGGTACTGGAGGCCCCGCTCGGGTCGAGTTCGGTGAGGGTGTAGAGACAGCCCTGCTCGGCGAAGTGACGGGCCTTGTTGCTGGCCGCCTCCGAAGCGCCCGTACCGATCCCCACGATGCCCCACGCCCGGCTCCCACCCTGGCTCAGGTAGCGGTCGATGTAAACAGCCTGGTGGGCCCGGTGGAAGTTGCCCACGCCAAAGTGCGCAATGCCCTTGCGCAGGCCGGAGCGATCGTAAGCGGGGACAGGTAGGCCGGTGATGGCTGCCAGCGCGCCCGGCCTGAGCGGGAGCAGTCTTTCGTCCGTCACCGGGCCGGCCCCGGCGAGATGGTCACCTTGACATGTGAACCGCTGGCCGAGGCTGCGAAAGCCTCTGCCGCCTCCTCCAGCGAGAAGCGGCCGGTGATGAAGTCGTCCGGGGACACCCGTCCCGACATGATCATCGCGATCGAGGCGTCGTAGTCCTCGGGCATGTAGGTGGCGCTGCCCTGCAAGCGCACCTGGAGGTCCTGCAGCTCGGGCAGGGCCACGGTCACGGGCCGGACCGGGACTCCCACCACCATGACGGTGCCACCCTTGCTGGCCAGGCGTACGGCCTGGTCGACCGTGCTCTGGACCGAAACGCAGTCGAACACCACGTCGGCACTTTCGCGCAGCTCAGCCCGCACCTGCTCGACCAGGTCCGGGCCAGTGGCGTCGTAGACGGCGTCGGCACCCATGGCCAGGGCCCGCTCCCGCTTTTGTGGCAATGGGTCGGTGACCACGATGCGGCGCGCTCCGTCGTTCTGGGCCGCCCGCAGGACGAGCAGGCCGATCGTGCCTGCGCCGAGCACCACAACTGCCTTGTCCCTCACGCCTCCGGCCAGCCGCACTGCGTGGACCGGGGTGGCCAAGGGCTCTATCAGGGCGGCCTGGAGGTCCGTCATGGCATCAGGGATCCGGTGCAGCCGGCCGGCGGGTACGGTGAACCGCTCCGCCATGCCCCCCTGCTCGTAGCCACAACCGAAAAACCGCAGGTGCTCGCAGATGTTCGAACGGCCGGTGCGGCACATCTTGCAGTTGCCGCAAGGCAATGTCGGTTCAACCGTCACCCGGTCGCCGACGCTCACGGCGGTCACGGTCCCGGCCACCGCCCGCACGACCCCCACCACCTCGTGGCCCGGTCGGTAGGGAAGGGGAACAAAGGGGTGCTCCCCTGCCGCCGCGTGGGTGTCGGAACCGCAAACGCCCACCACGCTCGTCTCGACCAGTGCTTCCCCCGGACGCAGCTCGGGCTCGTCGACCTCTACCAGTTCGACTCCGCTCACGCGGGCGATCACTGCCTTCACCGCTCTTCTACCCCCTTACGATGAGCGCGCCGCACCGTGGTGGCGTGCTGTACGTCCGAGCGCCCAGTGGCGTTCACCTCGATGCCTCTGTGCCCGGTGGCCCGACAATGGCCGCCATGGCGCCACGTGGCCCGCACTCGGCCAGAGTGCGCCGAGCTGCCACGAACTCGCTGCGTAGTCTGTCGTCGCGCCCTAGGTCACCGAAGACCGCCTCGAAGCTGAGGAAGGCACCTGGGCTCTCCCGCTCAGCCACCACCACCTCGGCCAGCTGCGGCCGGCGACGGTCGTCCACCGCCCCGGGACCACCGGCAGCCACGCGCTCCTCCAGGAAGGTGCTCCACGCGGCCAGGACGAGCACGGCCCGGCGACGGTCGGCGCCTCTGGCGAGCTGGTGGCGCAGGACGGGAAGCAGGAACTTGGCAATCCGGTCCGAGCCGTCGACCACATGCCGGGCCAGCGCGTCACGGATGGCCTCGCTGGCGAAACGGGCGATCAGCTCGTCGCAGTAGCCGTCGAGGTCGACCCCGGGGACGGGCGCCAGCGTGGGGACTGCCTCGTCGCGCATATAGCCGAGCAGGAACCGGACGAACAGCTCGTCCCGGCAGACCTGGTGCACCCAGGTCTGGCCGTCCAGGATGCCCAGGTAGCTCATGGCCTGATGGGAGGCGTTCAGCAGGCGGAGCTTCATCAGCTCGTACGGGCCGACGTCCTGTACAACCTGCACACCGACACGCTCGAAGGGTGGCCGTCCGTCCCCGAAACGGTCCTCGAGCACCCACTGGCAGAAGGCCTCCGATCGCACCGGCCACCTGTCCTGCACCCCCAGCTGTTCGCGGACGGCGGCCCGGGTCTCATCTGTGGTCACCGGTGTGATGCGGTCGACCATTGAATTGGGGAAGCTGACGTGGCGGGCGGCCCAGGCGGCCAGTTCGGGCGACTTGTGCCGGGCGAAACCCAGCACTGCCGTGCGGGCGACATCGCCGTTATGGGCCAGGTTGTCGCATGACATCACCGTGAACGCCGGTGCCCCATTGGCTCGCCGGGCCTGCAGCCCAGCGACCAGGAAGCCCAGGACACTCCTGGGCGGGCCATCGGTCGCCAGGTCCGCCAGGGTGAGTGGGTCCTGAGGTTCGAACTCCCCGGTGACGTCGCTCACCGCGTAGCCGCCCTCGGTGACCGTGAGCGAGACGATGTGGGTACTGGGGGCCGCCAATCGGTCCAGTACTCTTTGTGGGTCGTCGGGAGCGTACAGGTACTCGGCCAGGGAGCCGATGACGCGGGCTTCGCTACGACCGTCTGTGCCCACTGTGACCAGGGTGTAGAGGTTGTCCTGAGCCTTCATGGCGTCGCGCATGGCCCGGTCCGCCTCCATTACCCCCACACCGCAGATGGCCCAGTCGAGCTCACCCAGAGCCAGGAGGCGGTCGACGAACATGGCCTGGTGCGACCGATGGAAAGCCCCCACTCCGAAGTGGACTATGCCTACTTTGCACGCAAACCTGTCGTAACCCGGCACGTCTACGGTGCCAGGCAAGCTGCCAAGCGTGCGCCAGCCGAGCGCCGTCATCTTCCCGTTACCCCCCACCTGCCGACCTGTTCTGCCGTGGAACTCACACTTTGCTCCTGGGCGAGGGTGGCCTCCGGGCTGCGCACCGGGCCCTGCCTGTGCACCGGTACGGGCCACCGACCGCCTGCACCGTACTGCGGCATGGCTCCGGAGTCAAGCAGCCACCACGTTTCGTGACACCGGAGTCATGATAGGCTCGCAG
>JAKACE010000257.1 GCA_021821705.1 Actinomycetes bacterium
TGCCCACACCGTGCCGTACACACCGAAAGGCACGTTGGCAAGGAACACCCAGCGCCACCCGGCCTCGCTCAGCAACCCGCCCACGAGGAGACCGAGGAAGCCCCCGACGATCGAGGCCATCATGTTGGTCCCCAGGGCGAAACCCAGCTCGTCCGCCGGGAAGGCGTCGGTGATGATAGCCGCCGAGTTGGCGAACAGGAGGGCTCCCCCGACCGCCTGCACCATGCGGAACACGACCAGTTCCAGTGCCCCGGTCGTCCCGTTGCTCCAGACCACCGAGAGCAGCACGGAGGCGACCGTGAACCAGGCGAAGCCGAGGTTGTACATTCGCACCCGGCCGAAGATGTCCCCGATCCGGCCAACGGTCACCACCAGGGCGGCGGTTACCAGGAGGTACCCCATCATCATCCAGAGCAGGTAGGGGAAGCTTGACGCGGCCAGGGGGTCGAGGTGGATACCTCGGAAGATCACCGGCAGCGCGATCATGAGGCTGCTGCTGTTGAGGGTGGCCAGCAGCACACCGATGGTCGTGTTGGACAGCACGATCCACTTGTAACGATGGTTGGCCTGCGGTGGGGGCGGAAGCTCGAGGCTCGCGTCAGTTACCGGTTCGCTCACTTGCTTTTACCTCCTCGCTGTGAGCGAGGTCAGGTACAAGCGACTCCAGGACGGGCAAGGCCCGCTCGAGGAGCCGCCTGTCCCGAGGCGCCAGGGCCGCCAGGCGGCTGGCGAGCCAGTTGTTGCCCGCCTGCTCTCGCTGCGCCAGCAGTTGCCAACCGTGCGGTGTGACCCCTACGAGCACGCCGCGCCGGTCCGCCGGGTTGGCGTGCCGCGCGACCAGGCCCGCCTCCTCCAAGCGGTCCGCAAGGCGGGTGGCCGCCGGTGATGGGAGCACCTCGGCCTCGGCCAGCTGGCCGATGCCGAGCGGGCCCTGCCTGGCGATGGTGGCCAGCGCCGACAGCTGGGCGATCGTGAGGTCGGAGGGATCCTGGCGGCGGGCCTGGCGGCGCAGCAGCACGAAAGTCCGCCGGATCCGCCCGGCCAGGGCGAAGTCCACCTGATCGGGTGCAGGCGGGGCACCGGGCCCAAGGTCCTTGCCGGCGGTACCGGCGCCGGGCCCCGGGGCCGGTCGCAGAGAGGTCATACGTACCGGTGGCACTAAGTAGCAACGGTACCTATCGGTCCCCGGGCGACCTTAGGGACCAACGTCCCGAGGGCCCTCGGAGTTATGGCCCGCCCACCCGGGCCGAGGCAGCTACCCGCTGCGCCCTACTTGGTGCCGTGCTGCAGCTACTTGGTGCCGGGGAGCGTGATGGCGTTGGCAGGGGCCTTCGGCAGCGAGACGGTGCCGAACTGGCCGAAGGTCATCTGGCCGGCAGAGCTGCCCTTGCCCTCCAGGTGGAGCAGGTACGGGGCGCCGGTGGCGGCGATGTCGAGGACGTCGCCGGTGCTGTCGGTCAGCTGGGTGACCGGGCGGCCCTGCCACTTGTGAGCCCCGGCCGCGATGGTAAGGGCGGGTGCACCGCCGAGCAATTGGGGCACGAACTGTGTCGAAAACGTCAACTTGGCGAAATCGGCGAACCCGGTGTTGGAGGGCGGGACCTTTATCCAGCGATTTGCCAGCAACTGGGCTTCGCCCTTGTTGCCCGGTGCCAGCGTCGCCCAGCTCTTCTCGTCGGCCTTGATGAACACGTACTTCGTGCCCGGGACGACGATGTCCAAAGTGGCTCCCGGGACGCCTATGCTGCCGCCACCGCCGTGCGGCGACATGGCCAGGCGCAACTGCATCGTGGCCCCGGAATAGGCCAGGTTCCCCGACACGTAGAAGTCCTTGGCGTGGAGCATGGCCGCCTTGGCGGCGGCCAGGATCTGGCTGGCCGTCTTGGCCTGCCCGGCAGCCAAAGCAGTGCCCTGGGCACCCAGCGCGACGGGTACGGAAACCAGCGCGGCGATGCCCGCTGCCAGCTTGCGGTTGCACTTGATCATGGCGTTAGGGTACTAGAAGGCCAACGGCCGGCGCGGGCTCTCCAGGGCGCAACGGGGGGTAGCCGGACCGCACCATCATGCAAAGTGAATTTGCGTCACGGGAACGCGCGTTTTAGCGGTCGACATACCCGGCGAGCGCGGCCTCGCTCGGCGGCACACCCCCGGGCTTTCCCGAGGCGGCAAGCCAGGCGCCCTGACCGACCCGGATATTCACCAGCGAGCGCCGGGCCTGTCCGGTCCGGGCTCCGGGCTCCGGGCGCCGGGCTCCGGGCTCCGGGCTCAAACCTCGACCCGCCGGGTGTCGGTAGGCCCCCTCGATCTGCCCGGCGTCGGCAGGCCCCCTCGATCTGCTCGGCGTCGGCAAGCCCCCTCGGTCCGCCCGGCGTCGGCCCCTCGGCCCCACCAATGTGATCCGGTCCCTGCTGCACCGGGCCCCTACTCTGGAACCCGACGAGCGGCGGCGCGGTTGCTTTCTCTAGCGTGGTGTGCATGGGAGCAGAGCGGGCGGCGGGCACGGCGCGGGCGTGGCGCCGACGGTGGTCGCGGTGCGCGCCCGGTTGAACGCGATGGGACGCTCCACCCGGCTCCTCTCGACGGTCCTGGCCGCCGCCCTCCTGACCGGGCTGGCGATGATAGTCCTGCACCGTTCCCCCGGTCCCTCGACTGCGGCCGGCAGCCCCACCAGCACCACGACCACGCCTGCGTTGACCTCGTCCAGGGCGGCAAGCTCCACCACGGCAGTGCCACCGACCACGTCCCCATCCACCACCTCCCTCACCAGGACAACCTCGACGCCCAGTACGTCGAAGCCCAGTACGTCGGCGCCCAGTACGTCGGCGCCCAGTACGTCGACGGCGGTGCTCCCGACCACGACCTCTCCGGCTCGCGCCGGGGGCGCCGGGCCGGGCCGCGGCAAGGCTGCACCAACGTGGCGCCTCGCCTGGGGCCTGGCCATGGGCTGGGGCTACGGGACCGCCTCGGACACGACCGTCCGTGACATCGTCACGCCGGCCGTGAGCGGCCGTGCCATCAGGTTCCGCATATCCAACGAGTTCGGCGACGCACCGCTACAGGTCGCGGCCGCGACCGTAGGTGCCGACGCCGGTGGGGCGGCCATAGTGCCCGGCACCTTGCGCCAACTGAGCTTCGACAGGCACCAGGCGGTGGTGGTGCCGGTCGGGGGGACCGTTTACACCGACCCAGTCGTAATGGCGGTCACAGCGGGGCAGAGCCTGTCGGTGAGCGTCTACGTGACCAGCCCCGACCTTGTGACGGTGCACCCGTGCTGCGCCGGCCACCCGGACCAGTCGTATTACACCCCCAACGGTGGCGGCAATGCCACGGCCTACCTCGGCGGCACGGGTTGGGGCTTCTCCGACCAGTGGGGACGCTGGGTGGACGCCGCCGACGTGCTCACCACTGCTCCGGGGACGATCGTGGTCGTGGGCGACTCCATCACCGAGGGTTTCAACGCCACCCTGCGCTGGACAGACCTTCTCCAGCAACGGGTGGACGAGCTGCCCGCCCCCCAACGCCGGGCCATCGTCAACGAGGGCATCACCGCCAACACGCTCACCGGCTTCGTGCCCAACTACTCCAAGCTGGGGGGTGGTCCCCCCGGCCTGGAGCGCCTGGACGTGGACGCACTGGACCAGCCCGGGGTGTCGGAGGTGGTGCTGTTCCTCGGCACCAACGACCTCTGGTTCGGCACCACGGCCCAGCAGCTGATCAGCGGGTACAAGGACGCCATCGCCGACGCCCACCACGCGGGGGTTCGGATCATCGGCGTCACCCTCCTGCCTCGTTCGAGCGGTGGCCTGCACCCTGTCGAGGTGTGGAGCGCCTACGACCAGGTCCAGCTGGAAGAGGTCGACCGTTGGATCCTCACCTCCGGGGCGTTCGACGGGGTGCTGGACCTGGCCCCAGCGGTGGCCGACGTCTACAACGGCGCCTGCGACCCGGTGCTCATGTTCCCCGCCTACGACTCGGGGGACAACCTGCACCCCGACAATGCCGGCCAGGCCGCCATGGCCGACGCCGTGGCTCCCGGCGTCCTCGGCCTGCCACCGCTTCCCGAGCTCCCGCCGCTCTTCAAGGTGGTCCCGACGCCCGGCTGCTCCCCGCAGATGCCGGCGCCCCCCGCTGGGGCGGGCACCCTCCCCCAGCCGCCGCTCAGCCAGCCACCGTCCTCCCTGGCGCCCACGACCACGCTGGCGAGCGTGGTCGCAAGCACCGGCACGACGTCCGGCACCACCGCTGCGCCGGCACCGACGAGCACGCTCACCACGCCGGCTGCACTCGCGCCGACCAGTGCCGCGCCCGCTACCGGCTCCGTACGCCAGCCGACGACCACCACGACGGTCCCCAGCACAGGGAACGCTCACCCCTGAACTA
>JAKACE010000258.1 GCA_021821705.1 Actinomycetes bacterium
GCGGCGGAGGGGCTTCGGGCGGCGACCACTCGGGGCTATCCGCTACGCTGCCCGGCGAGGGCTTGGCGCCGGTGCCGCCTGGGCTTGGAGGGGGCCCTGCGGGCACGGTGACGGCAGACGGTGATGCGCACGGCCAGGTTGGGACTGGGGAGACTCGCTGATGCGAGCCAGGGCGTTGGTCCTTGTGGCCCTGTTCGTCGGTATTGTGACGATCGGTGGCCTCCTGTCGGCGCATACATCTGGCGTCGTTGTGCCACCGTCCTATGTGGGCGAGACCGCTGTGCCAGGGGCCGGTGCTCCAAAAGGCCCCACGGAGTTGACGGCGACGGCGATGACCGTGAGCCCGCCCGAGGTTTCCGGCACCGCAATGATCCTGAAGGCGTTCGTCTCAGCCGGTCGCCACGGCCTGTCCCGGGCCCAGGTGGACTTCTACCTCGGGACAGGCAGCGCGGTCTCGCTCCTGTGCGCAACCAGGGCTAAGGGTACCGGAGAAGCGCGCTGTGCTTTGGACGGCCCGGTCGTCCAAGCGGTGATGTCCCAAGGCTTCACCGCCAGCTACGCGGGCGACGCTGAGCACGACGCCGCTACGGCGTCGTGGTCCCCCAGCGGCTCCACGACAGGTGGCCCCACCACCACGGGTACAGGCACGCCCCTATCGGGCACGGCCTACACCCTCAGCGGTGTCGCCGCGCCCGCTCCCTGATCGGGCAGGAGCACCTGCGGCGCCGCACCGGCCCGTCCTGAACTGCGCCGCGCCGGCGGGCACTGAGGCGGCGAGGGTGCGCGCCCCCTGCCGTCAGGTGAACCGGAGCCGCTCCTCCAGACGGACGGGGCCCGGCCTCCGGTCCCAGACGACCGTAGCGGGCTTCAGGTTCGGGTCGGCCTGGGCCTGACGCGGTGTTACCGGCAGGTTAATTACGCCCTGAAGGCTTGACATCGGTCGTCCGAAGGATGATCATCATGTTCAGGTTAACGAACAGCCGTTCATATATGTGAACACGGACGCCTCCGCCGTGCGCCAAGAACGTCACGCCCATCCTTGCCTTGGAGGGGGTTTCGCTCGCTTGCGCGGCCGGCAACTTGGACAACCGGGCCTGACGCTACGAGAGAGGAGCGCCTGAAGCATGAATGCGAGAAGAAGGCCGCGCAACCTGGCGGCCACGGTTCTGAGCACAGCGGTAACGGCGACGCTTGCCGTCGGGACAACGGGCGTAGGAGCAGGCGCCGCCGGCCTGACGCGGGTATCGATGGGCATCGAACCCTGGATCGGCTATGCCCCTTGGTACATAGCCCAGCAAGAAGGTTACTTCGCCAAGCACGGCCTCGAGGTCAACATCGTCAACTTCCAGCAGGACGCCGACCGCAACGCCGCCCTCGTGGCGGACCAGACCAATGTCTCCAACATCGACACAGGCCGGACCATACAGTTCGCCAACCAGCACGACCCGGCCGTCCCACTCATGCTCGAGGACGACTCGAACGGCGCTGACGCCATCATGTCGGTGAAGTCCATATCGACAGCAGCGCAGTTGCGGGGCCAGACCGTGGCCTACGAGTTCGGCACGACCAGCGACCTCCTGCTGCATTATTACCTGCTGAAGCACAACATGCCGTTCAAGTCGGTCAAGTCCGTCAACGTCCCGGCCGCAGACGCCGGGACCCTGTTGATCGCCGGCAAGGACAAGGTCGTGGTCACGTACCAGCCCTACATCAGCGAGGCGACCAGCAACCCAAACGGCAACAAGGTGCATGTGTTCTTCTCGAGCGCCCAGGCCCCCGGGTTGATCAGCGACTTCCTGGTGGCGAACAAGTCCTGGCTGGCAGGCCACGCCACCCAGGCCCGCGAGCTGGTCATGGCCTGGAACGACTCCATCACCTACTTCCACACCCACCGCAAGCAGGCGGTCGCCATCATGGCCAAGGGCGTCGGCGCCACCCCAGCGTCGCTTGCTTCAACCCTGAGCGGTGTCCTGCTCTACTCGGTGGCGCAGAACCTTTCCCTGGTCTCCTCGGGCAAATTGGCCAAGGAGTACCTCGACATCGGCAAGACGCTGCAGGCCATGGGCCAGATCAAGCACCCGGTACCCCTCGGCTCGGTAGCGGACTTCAAGTTCCTCAAGTGAGCCTGGGGACAAGGGACGACCGCGGGGCGCTCGCCGCTACGGCCGGCGCCCCGCGGGTGCCCCACCTGCGCCGGCGCCGGCTGCAGCTCTACGAGCCCGTCCAGAAGCGCACCTACTGGTCGCTGGCGGTGGTCTCGCTGTGCGCCGTCTTCGGCTTCTGGGCCCTGCTCAGCTACACGGGGGCCGTCCAGAACCTGTTCCTGCCCACTCCAACGCAGGTCTGGCAGGCGGCGGTCACGGAGAACAACACCGGGATCCTGTGGCCTGATGTCGGGGCCAGCGTGCTGCGGATCGTGCTCGGGTTCGTCATCAGTTCGGTCGTGGCCATCCCGGTCGGGATGCTGATGGGCTCGTACAAGGTCTTCGAGGCGGCCCTGGAGCCGCCCATCGACTTCATGCGCTACACGCCGGCGGTGGCCTTCATCCCGCTTACCCTGATCTGGTTCGGGACCTCGACGACCCAGAAGCTGGTGATCCTCTTCATCGCCATCTTCTTCCAGGAAGTGCTCCTCATCATGGACAACGTGAAGAACGTGCCCATGCCCTTCGTCGACATGGCCTACACGCTGGGCCTGTCGCCGGCACAGGTGGTGCGCCGGGTGATCTTCAGGGCGGCGCTCCCCGGGATCGTGGACACCCTGCGGATCTCGATGGGTTGGGGCTGGACCTACCTGGTGGTCGTCGAGCTGGTGGGTGCAACGGACGGTCTCGGTTTCCAGATCCAGCAGGCACAGCGGTACCTGGACACGCCCGAGATAATCCTCGGCATAATCATCATCGGTGTGCTGGGCCTGATCTTCGACTTCTCGTTCAAGGGTGTCTACGCCCGCGCCTTCCCCTATATGTCGAGGAGGCGGTAGTGGCGGCGACGCTGGTGCTGAAAGGGGTCGACAAGACTTTCCACAGCCGCCGGACCAGTGTCCACGCCCTTGACAACGTCGACCTCACGCTCGAGGACGGCGAGTTCGTCTCGGTGGTCGGCGCGTCCGGTTGTGGCAAGTCGACGCTCCTGCGCATCGTGGCCGGCCTCGAAGCCGCCAGCGGGGGCGAGCTCACCCTGGACGGGGCACCCCTGACCGGGCCCGGCCGTGACAGGGGCATGGTCTTCCAGCAGTACACCCTCTACCCCTGGCTCTGCGCCCAGGACAACGTGGAGTTCGGCCTGCGCCACCTGCCCCGGGCTCAGCGCTGCGAAGTGGCGAGGCGCTTCTTGGACGTGGTGGGGTTGCTCGACTTCGCCGGCAGCTACCCTTTCCAGCTCTCGGGAGGCATGCAACAGAGGGTCGCCATCGCCCGCGCCCTGGCACTGCGCCCGAGCATCCTGCTCATGGACGAGCCCTTCGGTGCCCTCGACGCCCAGACCCGCAGCCTCATGCAGGAGCTGCTCCTGTCCATCTGGGAGCGTGACCGCCTATCGGTCCTGTTCGTCACCCACGACATCGACGAGGCCATCTTCCTCGCCGACCGGATATGCGTGCTGTCGGCGAAGCCGGGGCGGGTCAGGGAGATAATAGACGTGCACCTACCTCGGCCCAGGCAGTTCGCCCAGCAGGTCGAGCGCGAGTTCCTCGAGCTGAAGCAGTACGTGAGGTCGTTGATACACGATGAGGCGGCCCGCAACACCGGCTTCTCGGGGGTCCTGCAGTGACGGCCAGCCGGGATGTGGCCGGACTGGACGGGGGCGTGGCGCCGGCGCCCGACACGGCGGTCGCCAACCGTTCGGTGCTGAGAGCGCTGGGCATCCTGGAGCTGTTGAGCCGCTACGACGAACCTCTGACCCTGGTGGAGGTGGCCGCCCAACTGAAGATCCCCAAGAGCAGCGCCCTCAGCCTGCTGAGGGCGCTCGTAGCCGGGGAGTTCTGCGCCACGGATGCAAAGGGCCGCTACGGCCTGGCGGTGCGTACCTTCGAGGTCGGGGCGGCCTACCTGCGCTCCATGACGCCGGTGCGGTCGGTGACACCCGAGCTGCACCATCTGACCGAGGCCCTGGGCGTCACTTCCCACTACGCGGTGCTCGACGAGGACCTTGTCCTTCTTACCTTCCTTGAGGCCAGAGAGCTCGCCGAGCAGGCTCGGGCGGTCCTCTGGGTGGACGCGGTCCAGCCACTCGGCCGGCCCCTCGCCGATGGCGCCGTTGGCAAGACCGAGCATCTCTTTCCACCGCTCCGAGTAGTACACACGGCCCGAGGCCAGGTCCCAGTCCCAGAGGCCATCGTTGGAGGCGCGGACCGCGAGCGCGTAACGCTGCTCGCT
>JAKACE010000259.1 GCA_021821705.1 Actinomycetes bacterium
AACTCCAACGGCCTCGTCAATTGCCTGAAGGTCACCACCAGCCCCGAGTCCTACGTGTTCGGCATACCCGTGGCCGTGCTCGGCCTTCCCTTCTTCGCCGCGATGGTGCCCATGAACCTGCCGGTCGCGTGGCGATCCACGTCTGCGCTCATTGCTCGTGCCCGACTCGCCATGGTCGTCGTGGGCGTGGGGTTCGTGCTCTACCTGGTGTCGGCCGAGCTCTTCGAGATCGGCTCCATATGCCTCTACTGCACCGGCGTGCACATCATCACCTTTGCCGTCTTCGTTCTGGTGGTGACGGGTTGGCAGTCGACGGGCTGGGGCGCGCTCGGCACCGAGTCCTGAGAGAACCGGCGGAAGGCCTGCGGCTCACGCCGTTCGCGTCGTTTCTCGGGCCTGCCTAGCTCGTCGGCGGTTGGGACTTTGGTCCCTGGAGGGCCTCCGGCGTTGCTGAGATACTGAGACATGAATCGTATCTGTGTACCAGCATCTTGGGTACCACAGCCGTAGGTATCGCAGTCGTAGGTATCACAGTCGTAGGTTGGCAGCGGGGGCCGCCCGAGAGCCTGGAGGAAACATCTCGTGGGACGCCCGTTGCTGTTGCGGTACTGGCCTCTGGTGGCCGTGGTCGGCGTCCAGGCGCTGATCATCACGATCGCGCCGTCGACAGCACCGACCACGTCCGGCTCGAGCGCTTACAGCGCTCAGGGCGCTAACGGGTCCCCGGGTGGAGCCGGAGCACGCGGCACCCCTTATTCCCCCGCCGTAGGGGCTGGTCAGAACGGAGGGAGCTACTCTCCCGGTAACGCCGGCGGCCTGGTAGCTCCGGGCACCAGCAACGGCACCAGCAACGGCACCAGCAACGGCACCAGCAGCGGCGGCAGCGGCGGCACCACGCCCGGAACCATTGTGCAGAGCGCACCCAGCACGGCGCATTGCGTAGCCGGCCGGGAGTTCAACCCTTCGATTGCCTGGTTTGCACCGCCCTGCGTTCCGGGGACGCCGGGTGCGGCGGATCCGACCAACGGAGGGTCCACCTGGAGTGGGGTGAGCGGCAGCACGATAACAGTGGTGCAGTACGTGCCGAACTACGGCACCGAGGTGGACACCATCCTCCAAGCGGAGGGCCAGGCCATCGGCTACCAGCAGGACAGCGCCTGGAACCACGCCATGCAGCACTTCATAAACTCCCACTTCGTCCTCTACGGTCGCAAGGTCCGCATAATCACCTACCAGGCGAGTTGCCAGATGGTGCCGCCGGACTACGCGTGCCTGATCCCCGAGATGGACTCGATCGTCGCGACCTACCACCCGTATCTCGTCGTGATGGACACGACAGTATGCTCCGCCTGCTACGCGGAGCTGGCGCGCAACCACGTGGTGGTAGTGGGTGGAAAGGGCTTCAGCGACGCCTTGTCGAACGCGCTGGCGCCGTACTTCTACAGCGAGGGAGAGAGCTCGACGCGCATGGAGACGGCCTTCGCCCAGTGGTGGTGCAGCCAGATGTCGAGCGTGAACGACCCGGCGCGAAGGGTCAAGTTCGCCGGTACGTCCAATCCCGCCCAGAACTTCAACGGCCAGCCCCGACGGCTCGGCGTGATATCCACCAACGACCCCGACAACGAGGCCACCGTGAAGAATGTCCTCGAGCCCGCGCTCGCGCACTACTGCGGGGACAAGGTCTGGCACACCTACTTCTACTCGCAGAACATCAACACCGCCGGCGAGCAGGTGGCAGCGGGCATTGCGGCCATGGACACGCCCACCAACCCTGCCAACGTGGTGCTCTGCCTCTGCGACCCCGTGGCCCCGCAGTTCATCTACCAGGGCGAGGCGGACAACAACTACTGGCCGGAGAACGTGCTGGCGGACACGCAGTACATGACTCTCGACGCAACGAGCCAGAACTACGACTCCGGCGCTTCGTGCCCGACGTCCAGCGGCTGCGAGTACTGGGGCGCCTTCGGCCTGTCCCCCTACGCGGCGCAGGAGCCGCAGGCGAACGACACCGGCCTCAGGCTCTGGCAGGCCGGAGGGGGATCGGGCAACCCGCCCGAGGGCTCGAACGCCTACTCGAGCGTGATTGCTCGGCTCTACGTAATGTGGGCGAGCCTGATCGAGAACGCCGGACCCGACCTCACGCCGGCCAATATGCAGGACCGAGCACCGGGCATGGGCGCTGTGGGTGGCGGGAGCACCGGGCACGAGCTGCTCGGCTTCGCTCCGGGCGATTGGCAGTGGGTGCAGGACGCACGCGTCGTCTTTTGGAGCCACGACACGAGCTCCTCGTACAACGGCAAGCCGGGGACCTTCGTGCAGATCGAGGGGACGCGCTTCAACCTCGGCCAGTACCCCACGGAGCCTGGCGGCCCGCCGATCCCGCTCCCGCGGCCGTGACCCCCGATTACTGACCGAAGCTGCTGGCTGGTCCGATGGGCACGTAGCCGCCCCCGCAGTAGAAGCCGTGCGCGGGCCAGTCGCGAACGAACTGGTTCCCCTTTACGACCATCTCCAGAGAGCAGGCCGCGGGCAGGCCGTACATCGGCGGCTGGTTGCCCGGGAAGTTCGGCGCTCGAGACCAGGCGGTCGACGGAGGGACAGCACCGCCGACCGTCCAATCGTTGATCGACCTAAACACCTTTACGATGCTTGCCCGTGTGGGGTTGTGCCCGGACTTCACCAGCGCGTAGATGATCATTTGAGCTCCGATGAAGTCCTCGAGGCCGAACCCGCTCGGCTGCTTACCCGGCTCGTAACGATGCAGCTCGCTCACGTAGAGCTGGACGACTGGGTTGGAGCTGTTGAGCGGCAAGAACGACAGCGTGGTCTGGAAGCCCTGGGCTGCAGACTGGCCCGCCTCGACTATCTGGGCCGGGGTATAGGTGTCGAAGGTGCTCCCGTAGAAGGGCGGGTAGAAGTTCTGCTGCTGCATGGCTTGCAGGAGCTTGGCGTTGCCCACCACGTCGAGGGTGGTGTAGATGCCGTTGCAGTGGTTGCTCTCCATCTCGATGACGTCCCCCTGGAGCGAGGCGCTGGCGACGGAGAGGCTGAAGTCGCTGTAGCAGATGCTCGCGCCCGAGTACTTGTAGAGCGCCTCGAACATCTGGCCCGCTTGCTGCGACACGGGCACGTTGTACGAGAGGAGCGCCACGCGGGTGGGGAACTGCCCGAAGTGCTTCTGGCCGGCCATGAGCGCGTCGGAGGAGTACGCGGTGCCATTGCGCACGTACAGTGCGCTGCCGCCGGCCAGCGACCAGTACACAGGCGCCATCGAGCGCGCTGGGCTCAAGGCGAAGCCGATGTCGGGCACCCCCGCGTTGACCATCTCCTGCACGCCGCCGTTGTCGGCGTCCGAGAGCGAGCCGGCGAAGGCGAAGACAGGGTGCGCGATCAGGTTGGCTATATCGGCAGCGTTGGTGGAGGAGTCCTGGTTGTCGTTCTCCACCAGGAGGTCCAGTTTGCGACCGCAGATGCCGCCCGCCGCGTTCACCCCGTCGAAGGCGGCTTGCACGGCTTCGTAGCCGGCCCCGAAGGTCCCCGTGAGGGGGCCTGTGACCCCGCTCACGTTCCCGAAGGTGATGGCGGTCGGGGAGACGCCCGGGGCAGAGGCGGTGTTGCCGGTCGTGCCGGTGCAGTAGCCGGCCTGTGTCGCCGGGTCGAAGGCGAAGTTCGACTGGGTGAGCTGGGCCGGTGAGCTCGGCTCGGTTGTCGACGGGCTCGGGGCCTGGTTCCCGGGGGAGCTCCCGAGGGTGCTGCTCGTAGCGATGCCTCCAGAGGATCCCGCCACGGCCGCCGGGCTACCCGCAGTCGCCGAGCCGCTCTTCGGCGCTCCGGTCACCGATCCGGCTACTGCGGTCTCGCCACCCTGGCCTATCCCGGCCCCGGCGCCCAGGTAAGGGGCGACTCTTGCGCCGCAGGCAGGAAGGCCGAGCGCCGCGAGCACCACCAGCAACATCCCGCCAAGCCGCCGACCGCGACCGCCTGCGCAGAAGCGGCCGGCGCTTCGTGTTCGTGGCAGTGTCCCGTGAGGGTTCTGTGCGCATCGCTTCATGGGGATCACCTCGCGTGCTTCTCCGGGGGGCCTGGTGTGCCAGAGCGAGCCGCCAGGTCCAGCGGACCTCTCAGTTTGTCCAGCACGGCCAGCACATCCAGCGCAGCCAGTAAGTGCGGCAGGGCCAGTTCATCCAGTACATCAGTCGATGAACTGGACGTAGAGGGAACGCTCCGGCATGCGGAGCCTTGCGCGGTGATGTGATACGTTGCCGCTGAACATTGCACGAGGTGCCCCGGAGGGTTCCCATCCTGCCCCCTCTCGCAGAGAGCCGGGTGGAACCAGT
>JAKACE010000260.1 GCA_021821705.1 Actinomycetes bacterium
ACGACCGCCCGCGCCCCGACAGGCAGGCAGAGCACGAGGTCGTCTGTCACCAACCTATTCTGACCCCATGCAGCCTGGACCGGCCGGCAAAGCTTCTGGCGCGCCCGCTCGTGGGCTGTCCCAGGAGTCCTGGACATGGAGAGAGGGCGAGGTGGGTGGTCCGGCGGCGGTCTTCGACCTCGACGGCGTCCTGTCCGACGCGGCGGCGCGCCAGCACCTGCTCCAGGGCCCCCGGCCCGATTGGGAGGCCTTTTTCGCCGCATCGGGCGACGACCCCCTCGTCGAGGACGTGGCCACCCTGCTGGGCCTGCTCTCGTCGGATCTGGCCGTGGTGCTGCTCACTGCCCGCCCCAGCCGGGTGCGGAAGCTGACCCTGGAATGGCTCGGTCGCCACGGCCTGCGCTGGGACCTACTGGTGATGCGTCGCGACGGGGACCGCCGCCCAGCCAGGCAGTTCAAGCAGGAGGCGGTGCGGGCGCTGCGGCGCGGCGGCTTGGAGCTGCGACTGTGCTTCGAGGACGACCGGCGCAACGTCGAGGTCATCCGGGCCGAGGGCGTGCCATGCGTTTACATCCACTCCGGCTACTACGACTGACGAGCATCGCCTGACCGGGCTGCCGTGACCGCCGGGCCCGCGCCATGAGGGCCGTTGCGCTTCGGGCACCGTTGCGGCGGCGCCCCACCGCCGGGCTCGGGCGGCGCTGATGTGACCGAACACCGAGGTCGAGGCCAGGGGCCCTCAGTTTTCTCTCAGCCGGGGCAGCTACCCTGGGCTGAGAGGTGCTTGTGAAATGAACCGCAACAACTTCAAGACCGCCATTCTGCTCGCCCTCCTCGGGGCCCTGTGCCTCGGTATCGGCGCCTTCTTCGGCCAGCAGGGGCTCATCATCGGCCTCGTCATAGGCCTGGTCTTCGTCGGTGGCTCGTACTGGTTCTCCGACACGATCGCCATCAAGGCCGCCCGGGCCGTGCCCGTCTCGGAGGCCCAGATGCCCCAGTACTACGAGATCGTGCGTGAGCTCACCACCAAGGCGGGCATGCCCATGCCCCGGCTCTACGTCTCGCCGGCCGCCCAGCCCAACGCCTTCGCCACCGGCCGCAACCCCAGGCACGCTGCGGTCGCCGTCACCCAGGGCATCCTGCAGGTCTGCACCTGGTCCGAGCTGCGGGGCGTCCTGGCCCACGAGATCAGCCACGTGCGCAACCGTGACATACTGACCTCCTCGGTGGCCGCCTCGATCGCCATGGGCATCACGTTCCTGGCCCGCATGGCCGCGTGGAGCGGGCTCTTCTTCGGTGGAGGCCAGGGCGGCCGGCGCAACCAGGAGGAGAACATCTTCGGCCTGCTGGCCATGATGATCCTCGCCCCCCTGGCCGCGACCCTGCTGCAACTGGCCCTCTCCAGGAGCCGCGAGTACGAGGCGGACCGTGACGGAGCACGTCTCATCGGTGACGGCGAGCCCCTCGCCTCTGCTCTGCAGAAGCTGGACATGGCTTCGCGGCGCCAGCCCATGCCCGTGCCCAAGGAGATGGCTGCGCTGTTCATCGTCAACCCGCTCAACGGGCGGCGGGTCAGCTTCTCCAAGTGGTTCGCCGACCACCCCCCGACCGACGAGAGGATCGCCCGCCTGCGCTCGCGCCAGTGGGCGCAGAAGTTCTGAACCCGGACAGGCCTCGCCGCTCGCTTGGCTCAATGCCGGAAGTTCTCCGACTGGCGTGAGTAGGGGCGCCAGAGCCTCAACAAGCGACAACGACGACGCTGGGATCAAGGCGTCGCAGGTCACCAGCGTCGCTGGTGACGACCACCCCGTCTACCGCTCGCGTCAGGACCACGACCGACGCATCGACGATGTCGGCTGTCCCGGTGGCTCCGCATAATTGGCCAGCGGCACGGGCGTAATCCGCGTCGAGAGGGTCAATGGTCACGCCGTCAGCAGCGACGACCCGAGCCAGGCGGACCTGTCGAGCAGGGTTGCGCCAAGCCTGTGCCAGGGCACCCGCTGGTACGTGCACCTCGCCGGCCAGTTCCAGTAGCCGGATAACGTGCCGATCGGCTCGGTCTATGGCAATCAGGGCCCCGGCGTCCAGAACTACAGGCCGAGGACGCTGCGGGCCCACGCTGTCTCCTCATCGGTCGCCGGACCGAGCTCTGCACGGATGCCAGCGAGGACATCCGTCAGCCTTTCACGCTTGGCGCGGTCAGCCATAGCACGGGCCACCCACTCGCTCACTGACGGCGAGTGACCAGCAGCCACAGCCGCCTCCGCCGCTCGGACGACCCCCTCTTCGACTGTAACGGTCACCCGTCTACGCATACTTTAAGCATACTGATGATGCGTGATGTATGCGGCCCGCCAAGCTCCTCTTGGACTACCTCAATCTCGGAAGTTCTCAAACTGCAGCGGGATCCCGAAGTCGTGGTCGCGAAGCGCTGCGATGGTCGCCTGCAGGTCGTCACGCTTCTTCCCAGTCACGCGGACCTGGTCACCCTGGGTCGACGACGCCACTCCCTTGGGGGCGTTGTCCTTGATGAACTTGTTGATCGCCCGGGCGTGGTCGCTGCCGATGCCGGCCTTGATCTTCACCACCTGGCGGGCTGTGCCCTTGGCCGCCTCCTCGAGCTTCCCAGGTTCGAGCGCCTTCAGCGACACCTTGCGGCGCACGAGCTTTTCCTCAAGCACCTGCATGACGGCCTTCAGGCGGTCTTCGGTGGCCGAGCGCAGGGTCATCTCCTGGTCGGCGAGCTCGATGCTCGAATCCGTCCCTTTGAAATCGAACCGCGTGGTGAGCTCTCGGGACGCCTGGTCAACAGCGTTTCGCACCTCCTGCATGTCGACTTGCGACACAACGTCAAACGTTGGCATGCGGGACACGCTACCGTGGTTGTGCTGAGGGCCTAAAGCCCTCGAGGGTCGGTGCCCGAGTGGACAAAGGGAGCAGACTGTAAATCTGCCGGCTGACGCCTACGGAGGTTCGAATCCTTCCCGGCCCACACCTTCTGACCAGCTCTTTTACTGAGCCGGTCTCCTGTCAGTACCCGCTGGTTCGGCATTGATGCGGTCTATTTGGTGGTTGTTGCCGTCGACCAGGGCGACCCAGGGGCGGGCATGGCCGGGGTCGCGCCGGTCGGCCTCGGAGAACGCCTTGGCGATCACCTCGGCCGCCTCATCGGCAACGCTCGCCGTCAGCCACTTGTGCTCTGCCTCGGGGGCTTTCTTCGGGCCCTCGTCATGGCTGGCCATAACCTCGGCTGGCGTGCGGGGCACCGGCTTCACCGTGTATATGGCCGCCACTTCGGCCATTCGCTTGCGGTTGGCCTTTTCTCCCGGTGAGAGGCGGGTCCTCAGCTTGTGCCCCGCCTTCTTGGCGGCCTCGGCAGTGGCAGGGCGGAGGGCTTCGGGCCGCATGGCCACGCCCTTGCCGTCGGCCGAGATGACGACCACCTCGCCGTCTTCGGCCTCCGGGCGGGGCTCTTGGTCATAGAAGGCCTCGAAGTCACCAGCGGCAGCCCGGGCGAGCTCTTCCACCTGGCGGTGGCCGACCACAACGCCAGTGGCCCTCCCGATAGCCTCCTTGGCCTCCTCGAACGACCCCCGGGAGGCCTCGATGGCCGCGAGTTCTCGTAGGCCGTGGGAATAGAGCTCCTCGGGCAGGTTCAAGGCGGCGTCGGCCGGGTAGAGGTTGACCTTTCCTCGGTGACGATAGGCAAGCCGCCCGACGCTGACCGTGCCGACGATGGTGGCGAGGGGGCGCTCGTGGCCGCGCTCGACGGCCCTATGGGGGACGCCTTTGGCGTCGGCCACCTCCTCCAGGCGTTCCCTCTTGGAGCGAGCGGAGGTCGAAGTGGCCCTGCAACAGCAGCCGGAGCAGCTCGAAGCCCTCGGTCTTGATGTACTCCTCCAGCTGGAAGTGCTGGAGGCCGGCTGCTGCGCCGCCGGACAGGAACGTGCGGACTTTGGCGAACTGGGCCTCCGAGGCCGCAAAGGCGTCCTGCGACGAGGGCTCGCCCGGCTGCCCCGCCCCCCTGCTCAGCGCCCCCTGTCCGGGCGGCGTAGCCGTTCTACAAGCTCGGCCAGGCCGGCGTTGCCCTCTGCCTCCAGGCGCGCTTTGGCGGAGCGGAAGCGCTCCGTCGCCGCCCGTACTGCTCCCACCTCCTCCGCCGGGAGCATCAGGAACTTCGTCTTGCCCGCTTCTTTGTAGCTGAGCACGGTCGGCGAAGTGCAGCTCGCGTGACTTGCCGGCGAACGGGTTGTATAGGTAGCGAACCTCGCACGTGTCGTCGCCGCGGACCTCGACGAGCGCCAAGAGGTAGTGATCGACAGGTGGTCCAGCCGG
>JAKACE010000261.1 GCA_021821705.1 Actinomycetes bacterium
CCTCGACGGTGTCCAGGTCCTCGACACTGGCCCGTAGCACCTGCTGTAGCCCCCCATAGCGCTGGACGATGTTGACCACCACCGGCTCGGGCAGCCGTGGGATCTTGGAGAGCAGCCGGTAGCCGTACGGCTTGAGCCCCCGCTCCAGGTCACCGTTCGGCGACGCGATGCGCAACACCGAAGCAACCCTGGACAGGTCGAGGAGGCGGTCGGTCGACAACTGGCTCAGGCCGGCCAGGGCGTCGCTCACGGCCCAGCCGGGGTCGGGAGGCAGGTAGTCGCGCAGTATCTGGCGCCGCTCCTCCTCCACGCCGGCGAGCATCTCCTCCAGTTGCAGGCGCACCAGACGACTGTCCGTGCCCAGCTCGATGCTGTAGCCGTCCACCTCCTCGGCGATGCGGCGCACCATCTCGGTCCTCTGGAGCACGGTAACCACGTCACGCGTGGTCACCATGTCCTCCACCTCCAGGGCCGACAGTGCATTGCTCACCACGTCGAGGCGGTCCCGGTAGCCCTCGAGGGTCTCCAGTGCCTGGTTGGCCCGGGCGAGCAGGCGCTCCACCGGCACAAGGGGCCTGTGCTGGTCGGCCCGGTAGACCGTGATGACGGACCGGTCCTCCGAGACAGTGATGACGGCGACGTCTATGGAGCGCGCCACCCGTTCCGCAGTGCGGTGCCGGGTGCCCGTCTCCGTCGTGGCAACCGTCGGGTTTGGCACCAGGTGGACATTGGCACGAGCGATCCGGCTGGCGTCCGAGGCAAGGATGATGGCCCCGTCCATCTTGGCCAGCTCGGAGAGGCGCTGCGGGCTGAACTCGGAGTCCATCAGGAAGCCCCCCGAGCATATGGACAGCACTTCAGGCCCGTCCCCGACGATTATCAGGGCTCCCATATTGGCCTGGAGGATCCGGTCGAGGCCCTCACGAAGGGGGCGCCCCGGTGCGATCGAGCCCAGCGCCTCGATCATTGATGCGCTCAGCCTGTCCGGCACCGGCCGATGCTAACCGATTTCCCGCAGCGTACGGCTTCGCTCACCCGGAAGACGGCTTGCGGACGACCCTGAGCGCTGTGCCCTGTGCCCCTCGGCCAACGGCCATCCAGACGGGAAAGCTGCACCGAGGGCCTCCCTCAGGGACCGGGCCGGCACCACATCGACGCCACGGGCGGCGCCGGCCGCCGCGGGGGCGGGCACAAGGGCCGACTTGAAGCCAAGACGGCCCGCCTCCGCCAGCCGCTTTGGCATCGAACCCACCCGCCGCAGCTCACCGCCGAGGCCGACCTCGCCGATGGCGACGAGGTCGGAGCGAACCGGTGAGCCCACGAGGCTCGACGCAAGGGCCAGGCATATTGCCAGGTCGGCCGCCGGCTCACAGGCCCGTGCGCCACCCGTCACCGAAACATAGACGTCACAGTCCCCGAGAGCGACCCCGGCCCTGCGGTCCAGCACGGCCACGAGGAAGCCGACCCGGCCCGAGTCGAGACCTGTGACGAAGCGTCTCGGTACCTGCGAGGAGCGCCCCACCAGGGCCTGGACCTCGACGACGAGCGGCCTGTACCCCTCGACCGGGACGGTCACCGTCGAACCCGCCGAGCCCTCCCTCCGGTCACCGAGGAACAGGGCACTGGGGTCGGCGACGCCGACGAGGCCCCGCTCGCCCATCTCGAACAGGCCCGTCTCTCCCGTCGGCCCGAAACGGTGCTTCACGGCTCGCAGGGCCCTCAGGGCCAGGTACCTGTCTCCTTCGAAGCTCAGGACGGTGTCGACAAGGTGCTCGAGCGTCCTGGGCCCGGCCAGGGAACCCTCCTTGGTGACGTGCCCGACGAGCACCAGGGCGGCACCTGACGCCTTGGCCATCGTGACCAGGCTCTGCGCGCACTCGCGGACCTGGGCCACCGAACCCGCTCCGCCGGTCACATCGGGGTCGCTGATGGCCTGGACAGAGTCGACGACGACAACCTCGGGCTGGAGGCGGGCGACCGCCTCGATGATGGTCGGTAGGTGCGTGGCCTCGACTACGAAGACCCCGGGCACGTCGGCCCCGATCCGGTGAGCCCGCCGCCGGACCTGGTGGGAGGCCTCCTCGGCCGCCACCAGCAGGCACCGGCGGCCGCTCCCGGCGAGCGAGGCCAGCGCCTGCAGCAGGAGCGTCGACTTGCCCGTGCCGGGCTCGCCGCCCACGAGGGTCGCGGATCCCGGTACCAGGCCGCCGGAGAGGACGCGGTCGAGCTCCGCCAGCCCCGTGGCCATGGGCTGGTGACCTTCCATGTCGACCTCCGTCAGGGCGACCGGGCCTGTGGTCGGGCGCACAGGGACGGCGCCGGCTGGGAAGGTCCCGCCAGAGGAGGGACCAGCGGGCAGGACCTCCTCCACGAGCGAGTTCCACTCGCCGCACGCTTGACAACGTCCGGCCCACCGGGCATGGCTGGCACCGCAGCCCTGGCATACGTGAACGGACCTGGCTCTGGTCATCGCCCTATCAGGCTAGGGGGCGGCTGAGACGGCTACGCCGTGGGCGGCGGCGCCTACGCCGATGACGCAGGACCAGGACGGCTGCCGTCATGAGCACGACCAGGGCACCGGCGCAGACATCGACCGCCAGCCGGCGCAGGCGGGCGGTGTCGAGGACGGACGCCGACGCACGTACCCGCACCGACCCCCCCAGAGGGGCCCGCCATACGAACGTGGTACGCGAGCTGCTCTCGGCGTGGCCCGGTGAACCAGGCAGCGAGACGCTCAGGGTGAAGTCCATGTCCGGCGACGACCGGGTCGGCCGGAGCGAACGGACGTCGCCGGGGTGCAGCCCGAGGGGGTACCCGGTGGTCTGGGCCAGTGCGGGGTCGTCGAAACAGGCCAGGGCACACTGCAGTTGCATGGCACCGCTGGCCCGGTAGGTGGTGCGGAACAACGACACCTGACGGGCAAGGCTCAGGCGGAGCGGCCGCTGCGAGAGGGGGCCAGCGCCCATGACGTCGCCGACCAGCACCCCCGCTTCGGCGAAGGTCGAGAAGCGGTGCACGGCGCGCAACAGGCTGGAGCGCCCCGGCCCGGGCAGGGGGCCGGTGATGGTCCAGCCGGCGTGGCGCAGGTCGCCCAATGGCAACCCGTGCACGAGGTCCGGCAGGCGCGAGGCGGTGGACGCCGGGACGTCCACGACGACCACAACCGTGCCACGGCCACTGCCAACGGCCCTGACGGAGATGTCGACGTGGGTGGTCGAACAGGCGCCGGCCACCAAAGAGGCCAGTAGCGCGACGACGGCGAGGGCGGCGCACCGTCCTCGCCGTGGCTTGTGCCGGGTCGCCAGGTGACTGGCTCCGGTGGGCTTCAGTCGCCGCTGCCTGCGCCGGCCAAGGCGACCGGCGGCGGCTCGAAGTGCTCCATGACCCGGAAGGTGAGCTCCCCGTTGTCGACGTCCACGATGATCGTGTCGCCGGCTCGGAACTCCTTCCAGAGGATCTTCTCCGACAGGGCGTCCTCGACCATGCGCTGGAACGCCCGGCGTAGGGGACGGGCACCCATCGTGGCGTCGTAGCCCTTGTCGACGACCAGGTACTTGGCCGCCTTGGTCAGCTCGGCGCTGATGCCCTGGGCCTCGAGCTGGTCCCGCATCCTCTTTATGTACTGGTCGATGATCTGGGTGACCTCGTCCTTGGTCAGCTCGTGGAAGACGATGACGTCGTCGATGCGGTTGAGGAACTCGGGGCGGAAATGCTGCTTGAGGGCCTCGTTGACCTTCGTCTTCATCTTCTCGTGGGTGACGGCCTCGTCGGCCTTGGCGAAGCCGACCGATGCCTTGCGCAGGTCGGCTGTGCCCAGGTTGGACGTCATGATGATGACCGTGTTCTTGAAGTCGACCGTCCGGCCCTGGGCGTCGGTGAGGCGCCCGTCCTCCAGGATCTGCAGCAGGGCGTTGAAGACGTCGGGATGGGCCTTTTCGATCTCGTCGAACAGGACGACGGAGAACGGCTTGCGCCGCACCGCCTCGGTCAGCTGGCCGCCTTCCTCGTAGCCCACGTAGCCTGGCGGGCTACCAACGAGGCGGCTGACGGTGTGCTTCTCCATGTACTCGGACATGTCGAGCTGCACCAGCGCCGACTCGTCCCCGAAGAGGAACTCCGCCAGCGCCTTCGCCGTCTCGGTCTTCCCAACACCCGAGGGGCCGAGGAAGATGAACGAGCCGCTCGGCCGCTTGGGGTCCTTGAGCCCGGCCCTGGTCCGGCGGATCGCCTGCGAGACAGCCCTGAGAGCGTCGTCCTGGCCGATGATCCGGTGATGGAGCTCGTCTTCCATGCGCAGAAGCTT